>JAWUXK010000113.1:0-15715 GCA_034111385.1 Colwellia sp.
ATACGAATTTGTTCTGGAAGAAATTGCTTATCCGTTTGAAGAAAAAGCAATAGAAATTCATCAAGCGAATGCAGAACGTGCTTGGGATAATATTTATGATCAATGGGTTAAAGAAAGTTTAGCGGTATTAGCTGAAATGGAGCCTGCCAAATACAATAAATATGAAACAGTGCCGGAGGTGTTTGATGCCATTTTTTAAATTAATCAAATCAGCAACCACATTGATATTGAGTTTACTTACTCTTCAGGGCTGCTCAGTTACTAGTAAAATGGAGGCGAATAATAACGTTGATAAAAGCATCGTTGTTGAAGGTACAGATATTAAAGCGATAGGTCAGGATATTATCGATATGGGTGTTATTCCCAAAGAAACCCCTAACACGATTGCTAAAACAGCTGATAACAAAAACACTACTGTGAATCCTGCGCTCACGAGTATTGAGTATTTTTCTATAGAAAATACACAATATCAGCAGTTTTTAACTCAACAAGCGTTACTGAAAAATACGCTACCTTCTATTACTAAATCACGCTATCAATTAGCGTTAATAAAAATGAAAAACCAAAACTGGTTGGAAGCAACGGTATTGTTAAATGAGGTGATTGAACTATCCCCGGATTTATCGGGAGCTTACTTAAATAAAGCATTATCGCAATACCACTTAAAGCAATTTGATTCAGCTATTTCATCCCTGAAAACCGCAGAAATAATAAACACGAATAACCCTTATATTTACAATCTTCAAGGCGTGTTGGCTCGGGAGCAGGGTAAATTTATTGCAGCCGAAAAATATTATCAAAAAGCCTTAACTATTTGGCCCAATTACCCGCAAGCCCATCTTAATATTGCCGTTTTATTTGAGTTATATCGGGGGGACTTTACAAAAGCTAAAGCGCATTACCAGGCCTACTTACTATTGAACCCTAACGATAATAAAACAATACAGTGGTTGGCGGGATTAGAAATTAAAATAGCAATGCGTAAGGGCAATTAACATGAAAGTTAAAATAAATATAGGCATACGCCACTTAACAAAACATTACGGAGCTTTACTTGTATTTATAGGTACGTCATGCGCATTTTCAGTATTTGCAGAAGAAACTACAGCTTTGAAAGAAATAACATCAGCTAAGGAAAAGCCAATTAAGCATAAGATTACTAAAACACCTTATGTGATTGAAACACTTGTACAGGGATCTCAAGAGCAACCCAAGGTGATTTATATTATGCCATGGCAAGACAATAACAAAGCCGTGAGTATTCAAGAGCAATCATTACAAGTTTCATTGCCCCTATTAGTACCAATTAATCCTAAACAGTTTAAAAATAAATTAGCTAACTATTATCAAAAACAGAGGGTTAACCGACATTAGTTTAATTTTGCTTTCGAATAAAACAAATAATACAAAAATATAGTCACTCTATATTCATATCAATACAGAGAAAATTTAAAAGGAAACACCATGAACTTTTTTGACACGATAATTACGTTTTTACAAGACGGCGGTAGCTTTATTTATCCGATAGCCTTGGTATTGGTTATAGGGTTAGCCATCACGATTGAACGTTGGTTTTATTTAACAACGACGTTAAGCGCTAATAAAAAAGCAATGAAGTTAATTCAACCTCACTTAAAAAAAGGAGATATCGACGAAATTATCAGTATCACCAAAACTAACACCGCACCTGTTGCCGATATATTAAATTCAGGCGTTTCACGCCTTTCTCATACTAAGCGCCGTGAAGACATTGAAAATGCAATGGAAGATGCATTAATGGAACATATGTTACGGTTAGAAAAACGCACGCCATTTTTAGCTACTTTAGCTAATATTGCCACGTTATTAGGTTTGTTAGGCACTATTATGGGACTTATCGCTGCATTTTCCGCAGTAGCAACAGCCGATCCTGCAGATAAAGCTAACTTGTTATCGTCAAGTATTTCAGTGGCAATGAATACAACGGCATTTGGCTTAATTACCGCTATCCCCCTTATTTTATTTCACTCTAGTTTACAAACAAAAACAATGAACATTGTTGACTCATTAGAGATGGTAGGCCGTAAATTACTTAATTCACTGTCATATAAACAATCACCAGAGTCAAATTCAGACCGAGGCTAAGTTGATGAGACGACTAAGACGTCACAGAGGTGAAGAAGCGGAACTTGATATTACATCTTTCATGAATTTGATGATTGTATTAGTACCTGTTTTGCTACTCAGTTTGGTTTTTTCACAAGTACGTATTTTAAATCTACAACTACCCATTTCCGCAACGGGTGATTCAACTGAGCAAGAACAAAGTCAGCAAGAAAAGCAGCTTGAATTAGTGATCACCAAAAATAGTTTACACCTTAATTATCCAGCAGGGGTGTTATTAAAGTCGTTTAATTCTTTAAATGGTGAGCAAGAAAATAGCGGTTATAACTTTGTCGCGTTGTCTTCCTATTTACAAGACTTAAAGTTAACGTTTCAACAAAAGAATATTGAAAAAAATGACATTGTTATTTTACTGTCTTCAGATGTCAATTATCAGGTGATTGTAACGGCAATGGACACGGTAAGATCGTTTAAAACAGTGGTGGCCGCTAATTTGGTGCATGCTGAGTTATTTCCAAATATTTCATTAGGCGATACGCCTGTGGATGAAGCTCAACAAGAAAATAAAAATGCAGGAGGTGGCTCATGAAACAATCACTTCGAGCAAAACGTAAAGCTAGGCATCACAAGCGTTTAGGTAAAACGAGTAAGTTAAACCTAGTGGCATTAATGGATATTTTTACTATTTTAGTTTTTTTCTTAATGGTGAATCAATCGGAAGTTCGCGTATTACAAAATACTAAAGACTTAAAAATGCCGGTGTCTGTTGCTGAACAACTTCCTTATGAAAATATCGTTATATCAGTGTTTAAAGACTCAGTATTAGTGCAAGAGCGATTAATTTGGCAACAATCAAGTTTGCCTTCGGTCTCCAATGATCAATTATCAGAGCAGCCTATTGATACCTTAGCGAGTGCATTGAAAAGTGAATTGATCTATCAAGCCAATAAACGCCCAGATCTGTCAGAACAAGAGAAACTAAATGGCAGAGCTGTAACGATTATTGGTGATGCTACTATTAAATACGATTTATTGAAGCAAATAATGGCGATATGTGCAGAGGCTGATTACCGTAATATGTCTTTAGCGGTAGAGCAAATTGCCGCCAAAGGCATAATTGAAAAACAGATTAATAATGGGGGCGTGTAATGACTTCCGTAACACTCGCCTATAACAACTTTTCAAATGACAACGCTGAACTATTTGATGAAAATAAACAGGATAGATTATTTTCTAGGGTATTAATTGTATTACTAAGTTTATATTTGGTGTTTGGTGTTTTGGTTCCCATGATGGATCGTATAGAGCTACCAAGAGAAATAAAAGAACAAGTTCCAGTTCAATTAACGCGTGTATTGCTACAAAAAATAGAGCAGGAAAAAAAAGTGCCACCGCCAGTTATTGAGGAAGAGCCTAAGCCAGAAGAGCAAGTTGAAGAACTTATTAAAACACCACCGAAAACCAAAAGAGAAGTAGCTAAAGAACAAGCGAAAACATCAGGCTTGGCCGCAATGAAAGATGATCTTTTCTCTTTACGGGAAGCTTTTATTGTTAAACCTAAAAAAGGAGATTTAATCAAAGAAAAAGCTGCGGAAGTTAACGTGGTAAAACGAAAGTTACTCGCCGCTAAAGCAAATGAGCAAAGTCAAAATATTGCAACAGCAAAAACGATCAAAACAGTGGTGAGTGACGAGTTAAGTACGCACAATACCCAAACCGTACGTTTAGCTAAGGAAGAGGTATTAGCAAACTCCGTTGATGAAGAGAGTGGCCCTGAAACAAGTCTTGCTAATGTGCGCTCAGAAATGAAGCTACGACAAACACTTGAAGCTAACAAATCAAGATTATACTCATTATATAATAGGGCGTTACGTAAAAACCCATTTTTAAAAGGGAAAGTCTTGTTCGATATTGAAATTCAGCCAAATGGTCGTGTAAGTCGTGTTGTCATTCAATCGAGCGAACTTGATGATAAAGCATTAGAAAGACGTTTAGTTATGATTTTAAAATCGATAGATTTTGGTGCTGAAGACGTAGGGGTAATATCAACGGTATGGGCTATTGAGTTTTTGCCTAGGTAAACAATGTAAACTTAACCCGTGAGTAGGCGATATTATTACATTTGAGAAAGTACATCATCCATTTGAAGCTATCTTCGTTGTATTGACCTAATTTTGATTTAGCGCAAATAATAGTTAAGGTGACAGGCGTATAGTTTTTCTAACTGAAAAATTGAAGATGTTTGTATCATGTCTGAAGAAACGTTAATTAAATTTTTGAAAATATCAATAGGTATTGGCTTATCACTTCTGTTGCTTGGTATCTACTTACATAATTTTAGCCCTTATATGGAATCATTAGGCGTTACGGGTATTATTATTAGTGCTGTTTGCATCGCCGTTGGCTTGATTTTTTCATTGCCCACTAAAATGTATCTCACCTTTCTTTTAGTGAAGCGCGAAGCCGATCAACAAGCGAGTGACAAAGAAAATCATCAGTCTGTTCAAGAAAAAAACACCTCAAATGGGTCATAAAAGTCCTGATCAAAATAAATAATTGTAGGGTAAATCGCTAGATATCATTAATAAGCGCTATTTACCCTACATATTCCTTAAATATCGTGTAAAATCATCCCCATTTTTTATTATTAAAATCAGTCTCGTTTTAGAGGAAGTCATGAGTTTAGATACTACTGCTATAGATAGCATTGTTGCACAGGCCGAAGTTGCCGTTGCTGATGCCACAGATCCAAATGCGCTTGATCAAGTACGCGTTAACTTTTTAGGGAAAAAGGGGTTATTTACCGAGCAAATGAAAGGCTTGGGTAAATTACCAAAAGAAGAAAAGCCTAAAATGGGTCAAGTTATTAATATTGCAAAACAAAAAGTGCAAAAATTATTGACTGCCCGGGGTGACTTATTGCGCGCTGAAGAAATTGCTCAAAAACTTGCCGCAGAATCTATTGATGTTACGTTGCCAGGACGCGGTGAACAATTAGGTGGTTTGCATCCGGTATCTCGTACTATTGCTCGTATAGAAAGCTTTTTTGGTGATTTGGGCTTTGAAGTGAAAGCAGGCCCTGAAGTAGAAGATGATTATCATAACTTTGATTCTTTAAATATACCTGAGCACCATCCGGCGCGCCAAGATCATGATACTTTCTACTTTAATCCTAAGTTAGTGCTACGTACACAAACATCTGGCGTTCAAATTCGCACCATGGAAGTTGAAAAGCCACCTTTGCGAATCATCTCCCCTGGGAAAGTTTATCGCAATGATTATGACCAAACGCATACGCCTATGTTTCATCAAGTTGAAGGTTTGATGGTAGATAAGGACGTTAGCTTTACGCATCTTAAAGGTATATTACATGACTTCTTACACCACTTTTTTGAAGAAGAAGTAGAAATTCGCTTCCGTCCATCATATTTCCCTTTTACTGAACCCTCTGCAGAAGTAGATATTATGGGTAAAAATGGTAAATGGTTAGAAGTACTTGGTTGTGGCATGGTTCACCCTAATGTACTTAAAGGCGTAGGCATAGACCCAGAAGTATACACTGGCTTTGCTTTTGGTATGGGCGTGGAACGCTTAACTATGCTTCGTTATGGCGTAAATGATTTACGTGCATTCTTTGAAAACGATCTTCGCTTCTTAAAACAGTTCAAGTAGGAAACCACAAATGAAATTTAGTGAATCTTGGTTACGTGAGTGGGTAAATCCTGCACTTTCATCTGATGAATTAGCTCATCAAATAACTATGGCTGGTCTTGAAGTAGACGGCGTAGATCCTGTTGCTGGTGAATTTTCTAGCGTTATTATTGGTGAAGTTGTTGAATGTGGTCCACATCCTGATGCAGATAAATTACAAGTAACAAAAATTAGTCTTGGCGATTATAGCTCTGACACTGTTGAAAAAGGCACATTAGTAGATATTGTTTGTGGCGCAAAAAATTGTCGTTTAGGCTTAAAAGTTGCCGTTGCTACTGTTGGTGCAGTGCTGCCAGGTGACTTTAAAATTAAGAAAGCCAAATTACGGGGCGTTGCCTCAAATGGTATGTTGTGTAGCGAATCTGAAATTGGTTTAAGTGATAGCTCTGACGGTATTATGGAGTTAGCTCAGGATGCCCCACTAGGTACATGTGTTCGTGAATATTTAGATTTAAATGATGTCACGATTGATGTTGATCTCACGGCTAACCGTGGTGACTGTTTAGGAATTAAAGGTCTAGCTCGTGAAGTAGGCGTTTTAAACGCTCAATCAGTGAATGAAGTTGATATTGTTGCAGTACAACCTACTATTGATGATACGTTAACCATCACTCTTGAAGCAGAGGAAGCTTGTCCTCGCTATCTAGGTCGTATTGTTAAAGGTATTAACCCAAGTGCACAAAGCCCATTATGGATGGTTGAAAAGCTCCGTCGCTGTGGCATACGTGCAATAGACCCCGTTGTTGATGTGACTAATTATGTTCTCTTAGAGCTTGGTCATCCAATGCATGCCTTTGATTTAGCCAAAGTTGATGGCGGTGCCGCTGATGCTGGTATCACGGTGCGCTTTGCTAATAATGGCGAAAAACTAACGTTACTCGATGAAAAAGAAGTAAAGTTAACAAATGAAACGCTGGTTATTGCTGATACGGGTTTAACCGGAGAAAGCAAAGCATTAGCCATAGCGGGTATTTTTGGCGGTTTAAATTCAGGTGTAACAACTGAAACCACTGATATCTTCCTAGAAAGTGCTTTCTTTGCGCCTTTAGCCATTTTAGGTAAAGCCCGTCAATACGGTTTGCACACTGATGCATCCCATCGTTACGAGCGTGGTATTGATCCAACGTTACAACATGATGCTATGGAACGCGCAACAGCACTTTTATTAGACATTGTTGGCGGTAAAGCAGGTCCTATCGTTGAAGCAAAATCAGAAACCAATATTCCAAAAACTAAAGATGTTAGCTTGCGTCGTGAAAAATTAGATAGCCGTATTGGCCATCATATTGCTGACGAAAAAGTTTCTGAAATATTATCGTGTCTTGGTTTTGATGTGAGTGAACACAATGAAGGCAGCGCTAAAGAATGGCAAGTAATTGTGCCAGCTTATCGTTTTGACATTAAAATAGAAGTCGATTTAATTGAAGAAGTTGCACGTATTTTTGGTTATAACAATATTCCTAATATTTCGCCAAAAGCAACGCTTAAAATGGTTGAGCAAGCAGAAGCAAATATTAATGTTAATAAACTCAAACAAACGTTAGTAAATCGTGACTACCAAGAAGCTATCACCTACAGTTTTGTTGATCCGAAAGTACAAAGTTTATTGCACCCTAATGAAGCTGTTATGACTTTGCCACATCCTATTTCTTCTGAAATGTCTGAAATGCGTTTAAGTTTGTTTACCGGTTTATTGCAGTCCGTTGTTTATAATCAAAACCGTCAACAAGCGAGAGTACGATTATTTGAATGTGGTTTACGTTTCGTGCCTGATGAATTAGCTGAAAATGGTGTTCGTCAACAAAACATGGTTGCCGGTGTTATTGGCGGTAATCGTAATGATGAACACTGGGGTATAGAAAAAGCAGCAGCAGATTTTTATGACATTAAAGGTGATGTTGAAGCGCTTCTTTCATTAACGGCCGATGCATCAAGTTATGATTTTTCACAAGCAGAGATTGCGGCATTACATCCAGGGCAAACAGCAAAAATTACTCGTAATGGTGTATTAGTTGGTTATGTTGGTGCCTTACATCCTGAATTAGAACGAAAATTAGGCCTTAACGGAAGAACATTAATTTTTGAACTATTGTTATCTGAAATATTAGTTCAAAAAATCCCTGAAGCCTGTGATATCTCTCGCTTTCCGGCAAACAGAAGAGACCTTGCTGTAGTGGTAAAAGAAGACGTTTCTTCAAAAAATGTGTTACAACTTATTGAAAAGGTTGGCGGAAATTATTTAATTGATCTAAACTTGTTTGATGTATACCAAGGTAAAGGTGTTGAAGACGGCTATAAAAGTCTTGCCATTGCCCTAGTATTACAGGATACGAACAAAACGCTTGAAGAAAAAGACATCACAGATGTCATCAATCGAGTTGTTGAAACCTTAAAAACTGAGTTAAATGCATCACTGAGGGACTAAGCAATGGCGCTTACCAAAGCAGAAGTAGCAGAACATTTATTTGAAAAGGTTGGGCTGAGTAAGCGCGACGCAAAAGAAATGGTTGAAGTATTTTTTGAAGATATTCGTGAAACCTTAGAAAGTGGTGAACAAGTAAAGCTTTCTGGTTTTGGTAATTTCGATTTGCGTGTAAAAAGCGAACGCCCTGGCCGTAATCCAAAAACTGGTGAAGATATTCCAATTTCTGCCCGTAAAGTCGTTACTTTTAGACCGGGTCAAAAATTGAAAAGTCGTGTTGAAGGCGGCAATAGCGATTAGGTTTTGGGTTTAATAAATAAACTTGTTTAGCTTGTTTTTAAGAACAAGTGATAGAGTCTAAAAACCACATTAACGTACTAAGTTAATGTGGTTTTTTCTTATATGTGCTTATTTTATTATTTAGGCCAAGGTGTTTTCGACAAAGAGCGAGATGTAACTCTAAGCAATACACTTTATTTGGTTCTGTAAATAATACTAAATAGGGGAGTAGCGACAAATGTTACTTGTCGCCTTTTAAGCTTACTTAAATCTTAGGGATACGAATTTTGTGTTCTTCACTTTGTCGATAAATGATCAACGTTTTACCAATAACTTGGATTTTAGTTGAATTTGTTTCACGGCAAATTGCTTCAACAATTAATTCTTTAGTTTCTTTATTATCTGTTGGGATTTTTACTTTAATCAATTCATGGTGATTAAGTGCAAAATCTATTTCGGCTACAACCGCTTCAGTTAAACCATTATTCCCTAATAAAACAATAGGTTTTAGTGAGTGAGCAACACCTTTTAAGTATTGAATTTGTTTTTTATTTAAGTTCATTAATAAATTTCGATAGTTGTTATCTTGAATTAACGCTATTTTACCCTTATCTAACAGCTAATATCTATAAATAGTCGAAAATAAACATGGCAAAGAAAAAACATACCACGAGTTCGCAGCGTTGGCTTGATGAGCATTTTGAAGATGAATATGTTAAAAAAGCTCAAAAGCTGGGTCTACGTTCGCGTGCTGTATTTAAAATTGAAGAAATAAATAATAAAGACAAACTAATAAAGCAAGGTATGAAAGTTGTTGATTTAGGTGCTGCGCCTGGCGGGTGGTCCGAATATGCGGTTAAGGCTGTAGGTGAAAAAGGGCAAGTGATAGCTTGTGATATTTTACCCATGGATGCTATTGCCGGAGTCGATTTCTTAGAAGGTGATTTTCGTGAAGAAGCAGTGCTCGATGCATTACTTGAGCGTATTAACGGAAAAAATATTGATGTTGTTATGTCTGATATGGCTGCAAATATGACGGGTAATGAAAGTGCTGACTCAGCACGCAGTATGTATCTAGTCGAATTAGCCTTAGATATGTGTCATCAAGTATTAAAGCCTAATGGATCATTTGTAGTTAAGGTCTTCCAAGGTGCTGGTTTTGAAGACTTTATGAAAGCATTGCGGTCTGTCTTTAAAAATGTAAAAACGAGAAAACCAGAGTCATCCAGAGCGCGTTCTCGTGAAGTTTATTTAGTTGCAACTAATTTTAAATAACTATATTAGCTCTAAAAATGGATGGATATTATGTTACCAGTTGTAAATTTTGACTAAAGTTAAATGGCTACTGCCCTTGAATTATAGTAAATTAGTCACAAAATAGTTAGACAGTATTGTTTTAATAAATTTATCAAACCCAAAGAGGTCATGAAGTTGAGTGATATGGCAAAAAATATTATTTTATGGTTAGTTATAGCCGTTGTGTTAATGTCTGTTTTTCAGAGCTTTACTCCCAATACAGCCACTGAAAATGAAACGGACTATACACGATTTATCACTGATGTCCGCCAAGGGCAGATTCGTGATGCCAATGTTGACAGGAATGGTGTTATCACCGGTTCAACACGTAGCGGCGAAAGCTATAAAACCGTTATTCCTGGCGGATACGATAGTGACTTAATTAACGATTTAGTAAAACAAGGTGTACGTTCACAAGGTAAGCTTCCAGAAGAGACTAGCTTTTTAACCACTATTTTTGTTTCGTGGTTCCCTATGATTTTATTGATTGGCGTATGGATTTTCTTTATGCGTCAAATGCAAGGCGGTGGCGGTAAAGGTGCTATGTCTTTTGGTAAATCAAAGGCGCGTCAATTAAGTGAAGAACAAATAAAAACTACCTTTGCTGATGTTGCAGGTTGTGATGAAGCTAAAGAAGATGTAGCTGAATTAGTTGATTATTTAAGAGAGCCAACAAGATTCCAAAAATTAGGTGGTCGTATTCCGTCAGGTATCTTATTGGTAGGTCAACCTGGTACCGGTAAAACATTATTAGCTAAAGCCATTGCTGGTGAAGCAAAAGTACCATTTTTTACTATTTCTGGTTCAGACTTTGTTGAAATGTTTGTCGGTGTTGGTGCTTCGCGTGTTCGAGATATGTTCGAGCAAGCAAAAAAAGCAGCTCCTTGTATTATTTTTATAGATGAAATTGATGCGGTAGGTCGACAACGTGGCGCAGGTATGGGCGGCGGTCACGATGAGCGTGAACAAACATTGAACCAAATGCTAGTTGAAATGGATGGCTTTGAAGGTAATGAAGGCGTTATTGTAATTGCTGCGACTAACCGTCCTGATGTATTAGATCCTGCATTATTACGTCCAGGCCGTTTTGATCGCCAAGTAACGGTAGGTCTACCTGATATTCGTGGTCGTGAACAAATATTAAAAGTGCATATGCGCAAAGTTCCTTTAGGGGACGATGTGAAACCAGAAGTTATAGCCCGTGGTACACCTGGTTTTTCTGGTGCTGATTTAGCTAACTTAGTGAATGAAGCCGCATTATGTTCTGCCCGTACATCACGTCGTGTTGTAGGTATGCATGAATTTGATGCAGCCAAAGATAAAATCATGATGGGCTCTGAGCGTAAATCAATGGTTATGTCAGAATCTGAAAAAGAAATGACTGCTTATCATGAAGCAGGGCATGCACTTATTGGTCGATTAGTACCAGATCATGATCCAGTATATAAAGTAAGTATTATTCCACGTGGTCGTGCGTTGGGTGTTACTATGTATTTACCAGAACAAGATAGATTCAGCCATTCTAAGCAACATTTAGAAAGTAATATTTCTTCTTTATACGGTGGTCGTATTGCAGAAGAAGTTATTTACGGTAGTGATAAAGTATCAACTGGCGCATCGAATGATATTGAACGAGCCACTAATATTGCACGAAAAATGGTCACTCAATGGGGGCTTTCTGAAAAATTAGGTCCAATGCTTTTTGCTGAAGAAGAAGGTGAAGTATTCTTAGGGCGTACTTCGGCTAAGTCACTTCATATGTCGGATGAAACAGCTAAATTAATTGATGAAGAAATCAAACTACTCGTTTCTCGTAACTATGACCGTGCAGAAAAATTAATTAATGACAACATAGATATTTTACATGCCATGAAAGATGCGCTTATGAAATATGAAACTATTGATGCTTTGCAAATTGATGATTTGATGGCAAGAACTGATGTTCGAAAACCTGCTGATTGGGATGATCACAGTTCAGATTCAAACAGTAGTTCAAGTAATAGTGATGATACTTCAGCTAAAAAAGAAGATACTGTAAAAGAAAAGCCAAGCCCTGATTTATCAGAGCCAAGTGGTGATGCTCCAGTTAAATAGTAATATTTGTTATATCAAATATTTAATAAAAAGAGTGAATAATAAAACCTTGATGTTTAATAAAAGCATCGAGGTTTTATTTTATTAAATTGATTATAAAACACAAAATGATGTCAAAAACTACGAAAACACAATTTACTTCACCAACACACAGTCAATTAAGTAAAGTTAAAGTGATGGGGATATTAAATGTGACTCCAGACTCTTTTTCTGATGGTGGGCAATTTACTTGTTTCGATACTGCGTTAAAACAAGTAGAGCAAATGATAGAAGATGGTGTTGATATTATTGACATTGGTGGTGAGTCAACACGACCTGGAGCTGTTGATGTCAGTGTAAAAGATGAAATTGTTCGTGTAATCCCATTACTTAAAGCTATAAAATCACGTTTTAATATTAATGTTTCTATTGATACATCCAAAGCAGAAGTCATGAGTGAAGCCATTATCTATGGTGCTGATATGATAAATGATGTTCGCGCACTGCAAAATGATGGCTGTCTCGACGTCGTTGCCCAAAGTGATATTGGTGTTTGCCTTATGCATATGCAAGGCATGCCACGAACGATGCAAGAAAACCCGCAATATAACGATATTATTGATGATATACTTGAGTTTTTCATGCAACGCATTAAAGAGTGTGAACAAAGTGGCATTAGTAAAGAGCGATTGATTCTAGATCCGGGTTTCGGGTTTGGTAAAACACTTGCACACAATTATGAAGTTCTCGCCAAACTTGAGCAGTTTAAAGCCTTAGGTTTACCTGTGTTAGCGGGGATTTCACGTAAATCAATGATAGGTAATTTATTGAATAGAGATGTGAATGAACGCTTAGCTGGCAGTTTGGCTGCTGCAATAGTGGCTGTTCAGCAAGGCGCTAACATTATACGTGTTCACGATGTACGAGAAAGTGTAGATGTGATAAACGTTTTAAAAACTGTTGCCCAATATAAAATATAATTGGTTGTTATCGTGGCGAAAACTACGATAACAGCGTTTGAATTGAAATTTAGTAACGAATTAAATATAGGATAAAAGATGTCTAGTCGTAAATATTTTGGTACTGATGGTGTACGTGGTTTGGTTGGTCAATATCCAATTACTGCTGAGTTTGTAATGAAGTTAGGGTATGCGGCAGGTAAAGTATTAGCAGCACAAGGCACCAAAAAAGTGTTAATAGGGAAAGATACACGTATATCCGGTTATATGCTTGAATCAGCACTTGAAGCTGGTTTTTCTGCTGCAGGTATCGATATAGGTTTGCTTGGTCCAATGCCAACCCCTGGTATTGCTTATTTGACTAAAACTTTTCGTGCTGAAGCAGGTATTGTGATTAGCGCTTCCCATAACCCTTTTTATGATAATGGTATCAAGTTTTTCTCACAAGATGGTCAAAAGTTACCGGATGCTGTAGAAGTAGCAATTGAAGCCGAATTAGATAAACCTATGGGTTGTGTAGAGTCAGATCATTTAGGTAAAGCAAACCGAATTGAAGATGCTGCTGGTAGATATATCGAATTTTGTAAAAGTAATTTTCCAAGTCAGTTGTCTTTGCAAAATTTAACAATTGTGGTTGATTGTGCTCACGGCGCAACGTATCACATAGCCCCTAATGTTTTTCGTGAATTAGGAGCAACGGTAATTGAAGTTGGTACATCACCTAATGGTACCAATATTAATGCTGATTGTGGTGCAACTTCGATGAAACAAATACAAGCAGCTGTAATTGAGCATAAAGCTGATTTAGGTATAGCGCTTGATGGTGATGGTGACCGCTTAATGATGGTTGATCATACAGGTTATGTTATTGATGGTGACGAAGCTGTTTACATTATCGCCTGTAATGATTTAAAAACCGGAAACTTGCAAGGTGGTGTTGTTGGTACCTTAATGAGTAATATGGGGCTTGAGTTGGCATTAGAAAAACTTGATATTCCTTTTGCCCGCAGTAATGTTGGTGATAGATATGTTATGCAAATGCTCAGAGAAAAAGGTTGGAAGTTAGGCGCGGAAAACTCGGGTCATATAATCAATTTAAACCATACCTCTACCGGTGATGGTATTATTGCTGCACTTAATGTTTTAACAGCAGTATGTCAGCGTAATGAGTCATTGTTTGAATTGCGTAAAGGCATGACCATGCTACCTCAACTTCTCGTTAATGTTCGCTTTACTGGTGATAGCGACCCTATTAATTCGCCTAGTGTTCAAGCGAGTGTCGATAAGGCGAGTAATCAGTTAACTGGTCGAGGTCGAGTGTTATTGCGTAAATCAGGCACAGAGCCATTAATACGCGTGATGGTAGAAGGACCTGATCTTGATGAAGTAACTAGCTTAGCAAATGAGATTGCTGACTCAGTGAAGTTAGCTAGCTAATCTATTTTACTTTTTAAATCTGTAGTGTTGCAAAAAGCAACAATTTAGCGAGATATTAATAGAAAATTGATTGATTTTAACTTATCACTTGTAAGTTAATCTGATGTTGGTTAATATCTCGCGGCTTTATTTTACAATGTGTTGAAGAATGGCAAGGAGAATAAAAATGGCTAGACGTGCAATCGTTGCAGCTAACTGGAAAATGAATGGTGATTTAGCTTTAGTTGATACCATGATTTCTGAGTTAGCAAATGTTGAATTACAAGAAAATGTAAGTGTAGTTGTGTGTCCCAGTTCTCCTTATTTATCTGAATTGGCTAGTAAAGTAAAATCAAATAATTTGAGTGGCATTATTCATGTTGGTGCTCAAAATGTTAGTGAACATCAAAGCGGTGCTTATACTGGTCAAGTTTCTGCCAAAATGTTGCAAGAATTATCGGTAGAATTTGCGATTGTAGGCCATTCTGAGCGTAGATGTTTTTATAAAGAAACCTCTACTCAAGTTGCTCATAAAGTTAAAGCCGTACTAAAATCAGGTTTGACACCTATTATATGTATTGGTGAAAGTGAAGCTGAACGAGCGACAGATCAAACAGAAACAGTACTTGCCGCACAATTGCAGCCAGTAATTGATAAAATTGGCATTGAACAATTTGTTGATGTTGTTATCGCCTATGAACCCGTTTGGGCTATAGGAACAGGTAAAACAGCATCAAGCGAGATGGCACAAGAAACACATAAATTTATTCGTGAGTTTTTAGCTAAAGCTAATGAAACTGTGGCGGCTAAAGTGCCTTTATTATACGGTGGCAGCGTGAATGCGTCGAACTGTGAAGAGTTATTTGCACAAACTGATATAGACGGTGGTCTTATTGGTGGTGCTAGTTTACAAGTTGAGCAATTTAAAAATATTTGCTCAGCAGCGAAAGGAAAGTAAAAATGTTTTATCAAGTTTTAATTATTGCCTATGTACTTATTGCCTTAACACTAATCGGTTTAGTGTTAATTCAACAAGGTAAAGGGGCTGATATGGGCGCATCTTTTGGTGCAGGTTCATCAGCGACTGTTTTTGGCTCTAGTGGTTCAGGTAACTTCTTAACTAAAGCGACTACTTGGTTAGCCGTAGCTTTTTTCGTTATTAGTCTTGTTTTAGGTAATTTAACCGCGAATAGAACTAAAGCCGTTGATGAATGGAATGATATAAGCGCGCCAGTGAGTGAGCAAACAATGGCAGCTGATGCTATTCCTGATGAAAGTGCAGAGTCTACAATCAGTGGAAACACCGATGTACCAGCTTCTGACATTGCTGTTAGTAAAAATGATGAAACTGATGTGCCAAAATAGTTTTAGTTAACTATTTAATTATGCGGATGTGGCGGAATTGGTAGACGCGCCAGCTTGAGGGGCTGGTGACTTAGGTCGTGGGGGTTCAAGT
>JAWUXK010000114.1:0-8544 GCA_034111385.1 Colwellia sp.
GCTCTTGAGAATGAAAGTGATAGTGGTTTACATAATGTAGAAAGCTCGATATGGCGTTGTTCTTCGCTTTGGTTGTTAATTCTACAACAAGCTATCTATGTTTAATCACTAGATCACTTTGCGCAATACTAGAACAACATAAAATATACCCTTGTTGTTTTTCTTCTGCGGATAAACCATCATCAGCTAATTGAGTGACTTCGCCACTCAATAATTTGGCCTTACAGCGACCACACATACCAGCTCTACACGAAGAGGGGATAATCAATCCTGCTTCCTCACCATGCTCTAGTACGGTTTTCTGATTATCTGCAGGGTGGGTTTTGTTCCAGGTTTCAAACTGAATGGTAACTTTTTTCTTCTTAATCATGGTATTTGTCACAGGTGTTGAGCTAGGTTGAGTAAATAAAGGTGGTTGTTGTGATTTGTTCACGGTGAGTTTATCACCTTTTTTTATGTTGCCGCTAGTTAATGGAATTAAGTTTTGACCAAACATCACCTCACCATTGCTAGTTTGTCGATATTTTTTTAGTGTGCGAAGTGGTTGTTGTTGAGCATCTTTTACCCCGTCCTCAGGATTAACGGTAGTAAAAACGCAGCGTTCACAAGGTTTGCTCACTTTAAATTTTATATCACCAATGCGAATGTACTGCCAACCATCTTCGGCAAAGGGTAAACAGTTTTCAACAACAATATTGGGACGAAACTGAGCCATGGACACTGTTTTTTGATTATTAGCGACTAAGCGTTGATTGAGATCATCTAATGACGATTGCGAAATTAAAAGCAGTGGATAACCATCTGCAAAAGCGAGTTGTCGTGCGTTATCTGTATCCGCTTTTTTCTCACGAAATGATGCTTCGCCAAAATATAATAACTGACATGGTCGTTGTAGGTACTCACTAACCCATGAGCTTGCTTCTGTTGAGCAAAGTTGCCCAGCTATTTTATCATCCCATACGTTTACATCTTGGTATTGATTGCTAAATTCCTGATATGATAACGCGAGCGTTGGCATATTCGGAGCAGACAATTCTATCCCTTTTTTGGTAAGTATTGTTGTGACCAAACATAGAGTTGGCTCGGTGCGGGCGGTGATAAATTGACCTGAGTTGTCACTGATAACAAAACGTCGATCAAAGGCTAATCCTAATTCATCAACATTTGCTTGGGATAAACTGATTCCCCTAGTTGATTTAATGGGATAAATGTAAAGATGACTAACGGTTGCTATTGGCATATTTTGTTTAATAGTTTTTTACTTGTTCAGATAGTCTAAGGTATATTAAGTGCCTTAATGTTTCATCCTATTTTAATTAATTTATATAGACCATGACAAATAAAATTCAACATCTTCATATTCTTGGTATTTGCGGTACTTTTATGGGCGGCATTGCCGCATTAGCCAAAGAGCTCGGTTTTCGTGTGACTGGATGCGATGCACACGTTTATCCACCTATGAGTACGCAACTGGAACAATTAGGCATTGAACTCAAATCAGGATACAAAACGGAACATTTCTCTGATGAACCTGATTTAGTGATTGTCGGCAATGCTATGTCGCGTGGTAATGTTATGGTGGAGTATATGCTTGATCGTAATATTCCTTATACTTCTGGTCCGCAGTGGTTATTAGAAAATGTACTCAAAGATCGCTGGGTGTTAGCCGTATCAGGTACACATGGTAAAACCACGACCAGTAGTATGTTAACGTGGATTTTGGAATACGCTCATTTATCTCCGGGTTTTCTTATTGGCGGCATACCTCAAAATTTTTCATGCTCTGCACGATTAGGCAACGCGCCCTTTTTTGTTATCGAAGCGGATGAATACGATACCGCTTTTTTTGATAAACGCTCTAAGTTTGTACATTACCGTCCAAGAACCTTAGTGATTAATAACTTAGAGTTTGATCATGGCGATATTTTTAATGACTTATCGGATATTCAACGACAATTTCATCACCTTATCCGCATGGTACCCAGCAATGGTTTGATTTTGTCGCCGCAAAATGAAGTCGCAATTAATGAAACCTTGGCAATGGGATGCTGGACATCCACAGAGCACAGTGCATGCTTACAGGGTTGGCAAGCGAAAAAACTGATAGCGGATGGCAGTGAGTTTACGGTGACGTTTAAAGGAGAAGAGCAGGGAACTGTTAAGTGGCCCTTGATTGGTGATTTTAATATTGATAATGCGTTAATGGCCATTGCCTCAGCTCGCCATGCAGGAGTGCCTAGCCATATTTCAATTGAAGCCTTAGCTGAATTTGTGAATAGTAAACGTCGATTTGAGCTACGTGGTATAGCTAACGATATTAGTGTTTATGATGATTTTGCTCATCATCCAACTGCTATCGCGAAAACCTTAGCGGGGGTGCGAGCAAAAGTAGATAATCTCAATTATAAAAATAACACCAAAGGGCGAGTGTTAGCGGTACTTGAGCCCCGTTCAAACACCATGAAATCGGGTGTCCATAAAACCGCTTTACCGCTTTCTTTGGCGCAAGCAGATAAAGTATTTATCTTTCAAGATGAAAATATTAAATGGTCTGTGAGTGATTTAATTGAAACTTGTCAACCGCCATGTTTTGTCGAAAAAAACATTGATGAATTAGTTGCTAAAATAGTCGAACAAAGCCAAGCCGGCGATACTATTGTCGTGATGAGTAATGGCGGCTTTGGCAATATTCATGAAAAAATATTAATTGCAATTAGCGGTAACAACTCATAAATCAACAACTATTAATTTAGAATAGGAAAGAGACTTTTGGCAGCAGTTAACTCAGCACACATAAATGCAAAAAAATATGATAAAAAAATAACCTTAGCGATTACTGGAGCTTCAGGCTCTGCTTATGCTTTGCGTTTGTTAGAATGCTTACTTGCTGCTAATTACCAAGTCTATTTATTATGTTCAAGTGCTGGCAGAATAGTGCTTGATACTGAACTTAATTTTAAATTACCCGCCTCGCCTGATGCGGCCAGTGAGTTACTTATTGAGAAATACCAAGCACAGGCTGAACAGATTATTGTTTTTGGTAAAGAGCAATGGTTTTCGCCTGTCGCCTCTGGCTCGGCGGCACCTAAACAAATGGTGGTTTGCCCTTGTTCTACCGGTACGTTAGCAGCAATTAGCCAAGGCATGAGTGATAATTTAATTGAACGTGCAGCTGATGTGGTCATTAAAGAGCGAGGTCAGTTAATTCTTATGGTAAGGGAAACGCCTTTTTCAACAATTCACCTGACGAATATGTTGAGTTTATCGCAACAAGGTGTAACGATAATGCCGGCAGCACCTGGTTTTTATCATCAACCTGAATCTATTAATGACCTCATTGATTTTATGGTGGGTCGAGTTTTAGATCACCTTGGCATAGAGCAAAAAATCATGCCAAGGTGGGGTTATCAAGTTTAGTTATGTTTTATTGGTTATCTTTTTAACGCTTTTCTATTAATGATGCTATTTTCATAGTACTTTAGTGAAGAAATAAGCGAATTTAGGCTTAAACAGATGCTTCATCTGTTATTTTTGAATAATATTTTTTATGCGATAAATCAATAAAGCTTAAGCTTTTTATTTACTTGTCGATAAAGCATTATATTATAGTAGAGATAGTACTTCATCATTATGCCATTTACAGGAAAATTTTATGTTTAAACAAATGTCTATAGCTATAAAAATTAATGCAGCTTTAGCTTTAATTGCGTTGATTTTATTAAGTACTACGATATTTTTTTTCTACGATGATGAAAAAGTATTAGCTGAACATTTTGTAGAGCGCAACTTAGAAAGCTTGGCATTAAATTATTTCGATTCAATCAATACCATGATGTTAACGGGAACTATTGGTAATAGGCAAATTATTCAAAATAAAATTAAGAGTCAAGAGGACATTGTTGAAGCGCGTATAATTAGAGGACCAGCGTTAAATAAAATTTTTGGTAAAGGCTATGAAGATCAAAGTGCCACATCGGCTTTTGAACGGGAAGGATTAGCAGGGAAAGAAGCGTATAAACAATTTGATCAAGATGGTAAGCGTATGATGAGTTATATTATGCCCATTGTAGCCAGTGATGATTATCGTGGTACGAACTGTTTGACCTGTCACCAAGTAAATAATAATGAGATCTTAGGTGCGGTAAAGCTTACCTATGATCTGTCTTCAGTTGAGCAAGATATTACAGATTCGATTACTCATGCAGCAATAATACAACTCATCATTACTGTTATTGGTTTTGGTTTATTAAGTTACACGTTAAAGAAATTAGTTTTCGATCGTTTAATAAGACTATTAAGTACGATGAAAAATATTGAAGAAAATCTTGATTTAAATACAACAATTAAAATTATTCATAATGATGAATTAGGTGCGGTAAGTTCAGCCTTAAATGGCATGATGAAAACTTTTAAAGAGAGTTTTATCTCTATTTCTGAAGTCACACATAAACTGACAGCTTCAGCGCAAAGTGTTGATGAAATATCATCCTTAACCAGAACAGCGGTATTAGAACAAAAGAATGGTACAGATTCAGTTGCCGCCGCTATTAATGAACTAGATGCTTCTGCAAATGAAGTACAGCAGAACACCCAAAGTGCAGCAGATAAGTCGGTATCAGCGAATGAACGAGCAACACAAAGCTTAACTTTAGTGAGTCAAGCTCGCGTTGGTATAGATGAACTCCGAGATAAAGTGATAGAAAATACCAATATGATTACTGAATTGAGTAATAAAACCAATGAGGTGAGCAGCGTTTTAGAAGTCATTACCGCTATTGCAGAGCAAACCAACTTATTGGCATTAAATGCTGCTATAGAAGCCGCTAGGGCGGGAGAACAAGGGCGAGGTTTTGCTGTTGTTGCAGATGAAGTACGCTCACTTGCAACGAGAACACGTGAATCGATCGATCAAATACAATCGACCATTGGCGCTTTACAAAAAGATGCGAAAGGCGCGGTTAGTTCAATGCACGATGTTAGCCAGCAAGCGAATGAAAAAGCCGAAGATGTGGCTAATGTTGCAGAGCTATTGGTAAATATTTCTCAGGAAATAAAAGAACTTGATGAACTTAATTGTCAAATTTCAGATGCGGCTAGACAGCAAAATTTGGCTGCCGATGAAATTAATATTAATGTGGTTAATATTAGTGATGTAGCAGAAAAATCGAGCGAAGATGCTATTCGTGGCAAAGAAATAAGTGAAGAATTATTAGCGCTATCAAAAGATTTAAATATTCAATTGTCGAAGTTTAAATTATAGCATAAGGTAGTAGCGTGATTTTTGGAGGCTTCGGCTTGTAATCAGTAGTATTAGGGGGTCAATTTGCGTCTGTTTTCTTGGTTGATCTTATTATTTTCTTGTACTACAAATGCAAGTCAAGCAGCCCCGAATGATGCGGATACTCTTTACGTTTTTTTATTGGGTGTGAGCCTGCCAGTAATCATTTATTTTTGTTGGCAACTATTAAGGCGCTTTACCAAGAGAACCTTATCTTTAGAAGTAGAGCCTAAGATTACACAGGAAGAGTTTTATAATTATACTCGTGATGTCACCACCAATTTACCTACTGCTCAACATGCGCTAAAACAGTTTGAACGCGCACTTAAATCTACCCCAAAAACGAAAATGGCTGCAGTGGTTTTTAAACCCATTAATTTTCAGCAAGTCAATACCGTTTTAGGTCACCATAATTCAGATATATTATTGCTACAATTAGCATTTTGCCTAGAGAAAAGTATTGTAAACAATGAGAGCTTGCTTAGGTTTGATTCAAAGCCTGAAGCTGTTAGATTAGCGCGACTGCAAGGCTTAGATTTCCTCGTTATATTCGATCTTTCTTCTACTAAGCATGATGCTAAAAGCGTACTTGATAATTTATGTCAAAAACTCGCTAAATCGGTGCCTGAGGCGATGAGCTTTAAGAGCTTTTCATTAAATTTTGAATTAGCTTTTGGTATTGCTATCAGTGGTGAGCACGGCAATAGTGTTAAAGAAATTATTTCTCATGCGACGGATGCTTTGTTAGCAGGGGTGGCGAATGGGCATACCATTCAATATTTTGATAATAGTTCGATTGTATATACAGAGCAGCAACTATTGTTAATGGAGCGCTTGCGACAAGATATTATAACGGAAAAATTACGCTGGTATTTGCAGCCACAAATTAATGTTGATGATAATAGTATTGTTGGTTTTGAATTGAAAGTTCATTGGTCTTCGGGTGACGCGGATCCTTTGGATTTACCACATTTCATCGAACTTGCGGAGTATAGTGGTGACGTTTATTTATTAACGAAACAAATGATAAACAAAGCGTTTAAAGCGCTATTTACTTTGAATAAACTGGGTATTCAAAAGCGAGTGTCGGTTAGTTTATCGAGCAAAAACTTGCTAGACCCTGCACTAGTTGACTTTATTGAACAGCAGATGAAAAAGTATAATGTTGGGGGTAAATACTTAATGATAGAAGTTAGTGAGCAAGTGATGCTATCTTCTTGTCAACGAGCGAAAAATACCATAGATCAATTAAAGCACCTAGATGTGACTATCGCTATTGCTAATTTTTCTGGCAGTTATGAATCGTTAAGGTACTTGCGAAAAATGGCTGTCCATCAAGTAAAAATTAATTGTCAACAACTAGTCACTAATGAAGGTAGTCGGGCAGAAAAAGCAATCATCAATGCGTTAATTACTTTAGCACGTAGTATGCAATTACCGCTTATTGGTACTCATATAGATAGGGATGAAACCGCTAATAGTTATAAAGCAATGGGTGGTAGCCTAGTGCAAGGGGATATTATTCATAATGGTTTCGAACTTGACGAATTGGAAGTGTGGCTAAAGCGCTGGTTTACTCAGCACCCAGAAGTTAAGCCACCTAAATACTGAGGATATCTATGTAAGCTATCAAGGCATACATGCAGCTAAACCATGAATTGCCTGAATAGGTGGCATGGGTAAGCTAACTAACTTGGTTAGTAAAATCGGATTTACTGTTGATCGTGAATAAAGGTTAACTTGCTTCACGTTGAGATAAAAATGCTTTTATTTCATCCCGGGAATTAAGGATATGCTGCTTTAGCTTAGCGACGGCATTTTCGATATCTCGAGCCTGACAAAATGCTAAAAGCTCAGCATGCTCAGGGCCAGCTTTTGAAATACCACCCGCCCATAATAAATGCATACGAATATAACGATCAGCATTCTTATTCAACACATTAACCAAACTTGCGGTTTGGGGTCTATTTGCTCCAGAATACAAGCAGTTATGAAAATCAGAGTTTAATTCACTCCATGTGTTTGCTGCATTTTCTTTGCCTAAAGCACTATCAAGATTTAATAAAATATTTGCGGCTTGTTCTAATGCATCGTCAGTAATATGTATTAGAGAAGCGGCCAATAAATCACCTTCTATCATCGCCCTAAGATCAAACAGTTCGTCGACTTGCGCCGCACATAGTTCAGTAGCGCTAGCACCTTTGTGAGGTTCAAACGCGACTAAACCTTCTGCTTCAAGTTGTAATAAGGCTTCTCTAACTGGTATACGACTAACATTTAACTCTTTCGCTAATGCTGCTTGACGTAATGGTTGTCCGGCAACAATTTCACCACTTAGTATCTTCTCTCTTAATATTTCGACGACTAACTGGGTTCTCGTTTTATACTCAATTGTCATTTGGTTTTACCATTTATTCAATTGCCTATTTTATACAATCTATTATAAAGAATTTATAGATGAAAAAAAGAGCTAATTTCATAGCATAAAATATAGTCTGAGTTCTTGTTCGAAGGTGAAATGCTGTAATCTAAAGTGGTAAATTTGTTCATGACTACATTAGGTAATTATGCGAACGATTCAACCATGAAACGAGTTGTTTCAATCTGGATGAATCGTTCTAAACGGTTCGTAGGCTTAGTTTTATTTGCTCCACTTATTAAATAATTCACTCGCTTTTTCTTCAACTTTAGCTTTAGCTTTTGTTTTTACCTTTTCAATTTCTTCTTTAGCTTTTTCTTTAACTTGTTCTTCTAAGATGTCTTTTTGTGAATTCTTTGCTTCTTTCCAAATAGCTGATAATGCTTTTTTGATCATTACACCGCCTAACTCATTAGCTGGAATACCGTCTTGACCACCAATGTTAGTTAAAGTGATATCAGGTAGTGTCTTTTTATGGGTTGTATTACCTAGTTTAGTTAAATCAACACGTAAAGCGACCCCTGCTATTACAAATTTCTTCAGGCGTATTTTTGGTGAATCTTGGCTAGCATTTGTGTCGTTGTTGGCGGAAGATTGAGGTAAATTTTTATTGATGGCATCAAGAATTACTTGAATGTTAGATCCGCCTGATTCATTGAACTCAACAAGCGCTTCTGGCTTATCAATGACAATAGCATCTATCAATATAGCTTTTCCATCACGCACTCCAGCTAAACTTTCAATATTAATATCTAAGGTAACTTCGTTTAAAGCAAATAAAGGTGTTGTTGTGTAACCGGCCGGGTTATTTAGTATTAAACCATTGATAGTGCCTGCACCGCTTAAT
>JAWUXK010000115.1:0-47603 GCA_034111385.1 Colwellia sp.
ATTAAACTAAATACCCACACCAGTGCCAATAGCGAAGCCATTAATATAATTGCGCCTTTAAAGCCCAGCAAGGTAAGTAATAAACCACCGAGAAAAAAACCTACACCTTTTAAGGTATTTTTAGAACCAGTTAGTACAGCAACCCACTTATACAGCTTTCCTTCACTGCCTTTAGGAACAAGTAACTTAATAGCACTTTTAGCACTCATTTTGTTTAAGTCTTTGGCTATACCGGACAATGCTTGTGCAGCCATCACATATAAAATGGTGAGCATCTCTGCGGGAACAGCCAACATGCTAAGGGCAACTACCTGCAGTGCTAAGCCAATATTCATGGTTTTATTTAAACCAAGCCGTGCGCCTAACCAACCACCAATAAGATTAGTAATCACACCAAAAACTTCATAAAACAAAAATAGCATGGCAATATTTAAAGGGCTGTAACCTAACTGGTGAAAATACAGCACCACTAGCATTCGTAGTGCGCCATCAGTTAAGGTGAATGCCCAATAATTACCTGTGATCACCAAGTATTGTTTCACTTGGTTAGATAATTGTGGTGATAATGCTTTTTGCGGCAAAAAAGCCATAAACAACTAATCCTTGTCAGCTATGCCAACCATACGAGCTAATTCCGCAGCTCTATTTGCATAACCCCACTCATTGTCATACCAAACGTAAAGTTTTACTTGAGTGCCATTGACTACCATAGTTGATAATGCATCAATGATACTTGAGCGAGGATCGGTTCTATAATCAATAGATACAAGCGGTCGTTCTTCAAACCCCATAATACCATTGAGTTCCTTTTCAGCAGCTTGCTTAAGTAATTGGTTAACTTCTTCAACTGTTGTGTCACGATCAACTTCAAATACACAATCGGTAATGGATGCATTAGCTAAAGGTACACGAATAGCATGACCATTTAACTTTCCTTTAAGTTCTGGAAAAATATGGGTAATCGCCGTTGCAGAGCCAGTTGTTGTTGGAATTAAACTCATACCACACGCGCGTGCTCTGCGTAAATCTGTATGGGGGGCATCTAATATGGTCTGTGTATTGGTTATGTCATGAATCGTTGTCATCGAGCCATGTTTAATGCCTATTTTTTCATGAAGCACTTTTACTACGGGGGCTAAGCAGTTAGTCGTACACGATGCTGCCGTTACAATAGGGTGAATTGCTTTGTCGTATAGGTCTTCGTTTACGCCTAAAACAATATTTAACACACCGTCTTCTTTGACAGGGGCAGTCACTACAACACGTTTTACGCCTTGATCTAAATAAGCTTGTAACAAGGCTTTAGTTTTGATTTTGCCTGATGCTTCAATAACAACATCACACTTTGACCAATCTATGTCTTGAGTTGCTTTTATTTGAGTGCAAGGAATCGCTTTATCATTGATGATCATTAAATCTCCATCATGTGTCGCCTCATGATGCCAACGGCCATGTATTGAATCAAACGTCATTAAATGTGCAAGTGTTTCGGCATTGCCTGCAGGATCGTTAATTTGAACAATTTCAATATCATCCCAGTCAAATGCGGCACGCATTGATAAACGTCCCATACGGCCAAAGCCGTTAATCCCAATTTTAATTGTCATAAGTGTGTCCTAAAAAGTGTAAAAATTAAATCATCAAGGTGTGATGATTTTATATTGTTCATGAATGATGTAATGTTATAGATTACATTGGCCTAGTGTTATTTTTGTAACCACATTTCAATATCTTGACGAGAGGGAATAGAGCCACTATGTACATTGATTTCATCAATTATTACAGCGGGTGTACTCATTACGCCATAGCCCATAATAACCTCAAGATCTGTTTCTTTAATTACGTGCACATCTATATTTAATTCACTCGCTATTTTTGAAATAACGTCAACAGTTTTTGTACATTTAGCACAACCAGTACCTAATACTTTTATTTCTTTCATCATACTTTCCTTATAAATTCAGGTCTTAAATTCAGGTTTTAAATAAACGGGGTTAGAAAATTAAAAATCCAACCAATTAATGTAAATGCGGTAAGCAGCACTGCAAACAGTACGGCTAATAATCGCCACTGCATTACCTGTTTTAACAAAATAAACTCAGGAAAACTGGCGGCTACTGTGCTCATACAAAAGGCGAGTGTTGTACCAATAGGAAGTCCTTGCTTAATTAAACTTTCCATCACAGGAATAACCCCAGTCGCATTAGAGTATAAAGGTATGCCGAGTAAAACAGCTGATGGAACGGACCACCATTGACCATCCCCTAAGTGTTCTTGAATCCAACCGTCAGGAACAAAGCCATGTAAAGCTGAGCCTAAGCCCACACCAATAATGACCCACTTCCATACTCGGCCAAAAATTTCTAACATTTCCTCTTTTGCAAAAGAATGTCTTTCTTTTAAAGATAAAGATTTAATCTGTTTCGATTTAACTGTAGTTGAAGTGTTTTGACCACGCTCTAGCGCTTTAGCAGCAAAAGATTGCAACCAACGTTCGGCTTTAATAGCATCAAGAAAAACACCGCCTAAGATACCAACAGACATGCCAACAATCACGTAAAGCAGCGTAAACTTCCACCCTAACAAGCTGAGCAATAACAGAACAGCCACTTCATTGATTAACGGAGATGTGATGAGGAATGACATAGTTATGCCCACCGGAATCCCCGCGGACGTAAAGCCTAAAAATACAGGAATACTAGAACAGGAGCAAAAGGGCGTTATGGCACCAAAACTAGAGCCTAGGAGGTAACCAACCCCCTTGTGTTTACCGGCTAGGTAATCGCGAACACGTTCTACATTCATTGATGCTCTTATCAAAGCAATAATGTAAATCATGACTAACAATAAAAAGAAAATTTTAGTGGTGTCTTCAATAAAAAAATGAAGCGCATCACCTAATTTAGTTTCCTTTGATATTTCCAGAACATCAACAACTAACCAGGTGGCAAAACTGGTAAATATCTCAAACATTAATTTCTCCAAATCCATGAAGCACTATAGTGTGTATTCTTACAATGGCGATCAAAGCAATGATGTTATGTGGTAGTTTCATCTATTTAACCCTTCAAATATTTATTTACAGAAATTAGCTTTATCGGGTCTGTTTTTCATGCTGTCTAGACGCTGGAGTTCGTTAGTAATCAGTGGAATATTATTTTCGGTGGTCTGTGCGATGACAGACTTAGCCCAACAGGGGAGTTCTGGATTAATACGATAAAATACCCACTGACCGTGTTTTCTATCGATAATAACGTTAGCCTTTTTTAATACTGCAAGATTACGTGATACTTTAGGTTGGCTGTTTTCTTCCATTGCTTGCATCAATTCACAAACACAAAGTTCACCATGATAATACATCAACAATAATGTTTTTAATCGAATAGTATCGGTGAGGCTTTTATAAAAAGATATTGGGTCAAAGCCCTTTAGTTGTTCACTCTCTTCGACAATAGTATTTATTTTGGAATTATTTACGGGGTTAATTGTGTCTTGTTCTACTTGAATAAACATAGATAATCGGGTGTTTAATTCATTTAAAGTAACAGAAAAAGTATCGTTGGTAGAATCATCCTTAGGATCGGATAAATCCCAAGCTAACTGCTTACCTGCATCTGTAAAACTTCTACATTCTTCGATCGCTTCATCACAAAGCGTAATGACGTAATCAAATGATTTATCATTAAACACTGTTATGTTTTTAGAGGCTAAATTACTTGTATCCACCCCAAATTTATTTAAGGCATTAATTGCTCGTAAATCGACCGTGTCAGGGTGAGTGCCAGCACTAAAAACATTAAACAAATTTCCGGCTTTATGGCGTAATAATGCTTCGGCCATTTGTGATCTGGCGGAATTTTCAGAGCAAATAAAAAGAATATTTTTCTTATACATTGATAAATAGCAACAGGATTTATATGTAATTTATTGTATATGCAATTATTCGTATATTCAAAGGGTTTGTGAAATTTGTTAAGTATTTTATTCAATTTTAAATAAACTGATAGGCTACCAAGCTATTATATTGGCAGTGTTTCAGTTTGGCTCCGTTAGGGTTATGTTTTTAGTCGATGAATCTCTGCGCTTTGGATACTAATAAGTATATAATCACGGTTTGATACTATGATAGCAAAATTGATAAGGCCAAAATGTTATGAATACTAAAATATACAAGCAAGTACTTTCACTGACTAATGAACTTTTGGCAGCTGCCCAAAAAGAAAATCAGGCAAAATTTGATGGTTATTATTTAACACTAAAAGAAGTGTGTGAAGAGCACGACAATACGGATAAAGATCACCCCGTGCAATGGGAAACGCTTGCGGATTTCACTGATGATTTAGCCTTAGCGGTAACTATTTATGAACAAGCTTTAGTTAAGGCTGAAGCGATTAACTCTAAAGATTTCCGTTCATCTATCGGCTTTTCAATTGCTAGTCTAAAGGTTGAGTTAGGGGATAAAGTAGGTGCTATTGAACATTTAGAAAAGGCTAAAATTAGTTGTAATAAAATTGTTGATAAAGAATTAAAAGAAGAAATTTATGATTTGTTGGATAAATTGAACAGCGAATAAAAATAACTATAAGATAGTAGAGTTATGACTTAGCTTTACTTAAAATCATCAATGGTAAATATAGAGAAATTTCTACAAAACCTAAGTTAAATCATTTATTTATCATAAAGATGAAAGCATGTAGGTAGGTTGGTAGTCTAACCAAGAAAGTGCATCACCTCTTTGATAAAACACTTGAATGTTTAATGTTGCTGCGCTGGGTATGTCTGCTTCAAAATCGGCACTGAGTTTTGCCATTCTATTGGGGGCGTACATAGCTATTTTATTAATAGTTGATAATGTGCCAAACTTTATTAACGCGTCTAGCTGAGTTGAATAAGAATTGGTTTTATTGATCAATAAAGAAAATGAATTTACGAAAATAGATAATAAAAAATGATGTATTTCATCAACCATTTGTATGTTGACATCAATTCCTTCATCTACAATAATTTCGGCAATGTCGTTCCTTAAAATCCCTACTTTGCCAAACGATAGTTCATAATATTCCATATGATATTCACCCATTACAACTTTATATCGATAAATGCATTACAGATCATAGTTTCGTAAATAAAACGAATGACTATTTAAATTTTGCACTGATATAGTTTTGCTTTGTTTAAAGCTCCTATTATTGACAATACTGTCAAAGCTGATTAAATCAATTTTTGACAGTGTTGTCAATAATTCGGTGTTGCCAATTTGTTTCAGCTATTATTTTGTGATGTATGGGGGTAAAAGATACGTTAATAGATCTGTTTTTTAGGTATCACTGATTTTTAATCAATCATGACTTTCCTTGAGAGCAGAACTGCTTCTGCCACTCAACTTCACTGATCAAATCTTTTGTTGATTCAAGTTGATCAATAAAAGTTAATCCATTTAAATGATCTAATTCATGTTGGAAGATTCGGGCGATAAACCCCGTTAACTCCTTTTGTTGTTCATTACCTTGTTGGTCAAAATAACGAACTTTGATGTGATTATATCTCGGTACTAAACCGCGCATGCTAGGTACACTTAAACATCCTTCCCAATCTTTAATCATTTCATTTGAATAGTGTAAAATTTCAGGGTTAATAATAGCAGTGGGTTCCATTAAAGGTGCGTCTGGGTAACGAGCATTGGGTTTAGAGCACATAATGAATATGCGCATAGAGTGATGAATTTGCGGTGCTGCTATACCCACACCACCGGCTTGAGATACCACCAACATCATTAACTCAATTAATTGCTGGCATTCATCGGAAAGAATATTTTCAACGCCAGTTGCTTTTAGTCTTAATACGGAATGACCTAATTGCGCAATAGAATAAGTAGTATTCATAGTTTGATTCATATCGTTTTAGCCTTAACTCATCATGGTTTCTTCAATGACATAACCAATTTTGAACAACGTTACTATGCTGAGGGGGATTTTTCTACCCCTAACCTGCAATGTATTAAATAGTTAATTAGGCTGTTTGAGCTTCCTAAAAATTTAACTCGTTTGAATAAATTTTTTAACATTTATTCTTATGTTACTTCGGTCTAGCTTGTCTCATTGCTTTAACTATTTCATTTACTGAGTTCGTTTGGAAAAAATCTTCAATTGAAACGGGTAATTTTTGTAACCAATTAGGGTGTTGATCTATGGTACCTGGAATATTAACTTGCTCTTCACATTCAATGGCATCTTCAAGTGGAATTAATTGAATATGACTTTTCGCAGCGGCTAAATATTTTTGAACTGCGATGCTAAGTTCAGTATTCATTGTGGCTGGCGATTGCAGTGGCGCATTCTTTAAGTCAATCACTTGCATATCATTTAATGCGTCAATAAGCATAGCTCTTTCACCCGCACGCGCATGGCGGTCATGTTCACCAGCTTCTTCACTGGGATATAAATTAAGTGTTTCTCGCCATTGTAAATCTCGCCCTTTCCACCAGCCTGTTAATGTCGCTGTATCATGCGTAGCAATAGTGACTACTGACTGTTCAGGAAATAATTCGGGGCGTTTAAATAACCCTGACTCCCAACGCTCAAAAAACATTACTTTAAATGATAACAAACCCGCACTGTGCATTATCTCACTAAAACCATTGGGCACATTACCCAAATCTTCCCCTATAACGATGCACTTATTTCGTTGTGATTCCAGCGCAATTATTCGTAAGATTTCATCAAACGGGAATGATATGTAAACGCCTTCATCTGCGGCCATGTTGGGTGCAACCCAGTATTGACGCATTAATCCCAAAATGTGATCGATACGTAGTGCACCTGAATATTGCATATTACTACGTAAAGCTTTAACTAGTGGTTGATATCCTTGCTCTTTAAGGGCAACGGGGTTCATAGGGGTTAATCCCCAATTTTGCCCTAAAGCGTTCATTGCATCTGGCGGAGCACCAATTGAAGCACCGGCAACATACAAGACTTGATTTGACCATACGTCCAACCCTGAACCATCACAACCAACGGCGAGATCTAGATATAAGCCAATTTCCATATTTTGAGCTTGAGCAGCTTCCTTAACCGCGCTTAACTGACAGTGAGCCAACCATTGAACAAAACAGAAATATTCTATGCGTTGTTTGTGGGCTTCTCTAAATGCAATAATTTCAGCGCTGTTTTGTTTTTGGTAGGCTTCTGGCCAATGAGTCCACCCGTACGCATGTTCATCTAGAGAACGAAAATATTCATATAAGGCTTCGAAAGTGGCAAATTGCAGTAAATCGTCACCGTGCGTTTGTTTAAACTGAATAAAGCTTTCAAGTTCTGCTGAATTTGGCGGGGTAGCGATATTACAAAAATATTCAAATAATAACGCTAATGCCTCATATTTTAACTCGGCAACAGCAGGGTAGTTAACATGTTCAGCGTTTTTTGCAAGCAACAATTTTTCTTTGAAGTCTATGCTATTTACTAGGTCTTGCACTTTTTGGCATTGAGAAAATTGGGGAATATCGGTAATTGAAATATACAAGGGATTTAAAAAGCACCGACTAGAAGGAGAATAGGGACTTCTATGGGCAGGGTTGTTTTGGTATAACGGGTGTAGAGGATTAATCCCTATAGTTGCAGCCCCTTGATTCGCTGATTTCTTTATCAGATAACGTAAGTCGCTAAAATCACCAATACCCCAGTTATGATTACTTTTTAAGGAATAAAGTTGCGCAGTAAAGCCCCATACTTTTTCTGCACCAGCATCTTTTGGGCTGTAACATGCTTTAGGTGCATAAATTAACGGACAAGTTTCAGTCTTATTATTGTAAGTAATTGAAAGTTCGTGATAGCCCGCTTTCAGTTGAGGTAAGGGGAATGAATATTGACAATAACGATAATTTTTTAATTCAAGGCAATCAACAAATGTTAATTCATTTATCGTAATACATCCTGAGATTTCTTCAGATAACTCAGTGATTACTTTCCAATGTAGGTTTTTGTCAGTATTTTCAGGGATACTTATTTTAATGAAATGATGTTCTTCTTCAAGCATGACGATATGTGTTGAAGGTAACATGTTTTGCCATTGATAATTTTCTAAGTGGTTGATTGATTCAGTTAGAGATTTTTCATCCAATTGGTAACCCATAGATGACAATAAAGCTTCTCTGGCTTGGTCTTTAGCGAAAACCTTCTCGCCAAATGTACCAGTGTAACTTGAATAAAAGCCGACCAATTCAGCTAACCTTTCCACTAAACTCATTTGTGATCCCTGATGATTATGAAATAAAATTACATTTAATGTAACTTTAACAAAAAATAGCTTGAAATAACATCAAAATATGCTTTAATAGTAAGAATAAATATTATGAATATTTACCATTTGTAATTTTACAACAAAATAAATGTGGCCTTATAATCTATCAAAGCTTAGCTGATATTAGATCCTGAGTTTTTTATGCGTTAGTTTGGCTCGAATAACATGATTAATGGGAATAATAATGTTAACTAAAAAATACTTTAAAACAAAAGATGAAGCGGATGTTACTTTTGAGTTTAATCGCAGTGACGTTTCAACTGTAGCCTTATTTGCTGACTTTACTAATTGGCAAGCTATTGAAATGAAATTCAATAAAAAAACACGAAGCTTTAAAACAAAAGTAAGACTACCGAAGGGTGGTAACTATCACTTTCGTTATTTGTTAAACAATACCGAATGGGAAAATGATTATGAAGCCGATCAGTACCAGCCAAATGAGTTTGGCACTGAAAACAGTGTGGTTAGCACGATAAAATAATTTTACCCCTATTACCGTTGAATTTAACATAGCGAGTTTTAATGTTTAATAATCCACCTGTAATGAGTCGGAAACGGGAGATTGATATTAATGTATAAAATGGAACCCGGAAGTGCTTACCCAGTGGGAACTGCCGTGGATGATTCCGGTGTAAATTTCTCATTGTTTTCAGCGAATGCTGAAAAAGTAGAATTGTGCATTTTTGATGAGCACGGGCAACGTGAATTAATGCGCTTTGTTTTACCTTTTTGTGAACACCATGTATGGCATGGTTACCTCAAAGGCGCTAAAGCAGGTCTTGTTTATGGTTATCGAGTATATGGACCCTATCAGCCTGAATTTGGCCACCGTTTTAATCACCATAAATTGTTGTTAGACCCTTATGCTAAAGCGTTAAAAGGCCAATTTTCTTGGTCTGATCGCCATTTTGGCTACAAATTCGGTGACCCAAAACACGATCTATCGTTTGACGATAGAGATAACGCCGACGTAATGTTTAAATCTGTTGTGGTTGACCCATCAGCGCCACGTTTTCCCAGAGCCCCTATTGCTTGGCAAAATACCGTTATTTATGAAGGCCATGTAAAAGGTTTAACAGCCGTTAATAAAAAAGTACCTGAAGCATTGAGAGGCTCTTTTTTGGCGATAAGTCATCCTTCGATGATCGCGCATTATCGCGCCATTGGTATAACAACTATCGAGTTATTACCTGTTCAACAGTTTATTTCAGAACAGTTCCTAGTCGATAAAAACCTTTCAAATTACTGGGGATATAATTCATTAGGTTTTTTCGTTCCCCATAAAGATTATCTAAATCAAAATCAGATAGTTGAATTTCAACAAATGGTTGATGAATTACATCAAGCTGGTTTTGAAGTCATTATTGACGTGGTTTATAACCATACCTGCGAAGGTAATCGATTAGGACCAACGTTAAGCTTCCGCGGCATAGACAATAGCTCTTATTATAGGTTAAACCCGACAGAGCCTCGTTATTATATAAACGATACCGGTTGTGGTAACACTCTGAATATCAGTCACCCTCGTGTTTTACAAATGGTCATGGATAGCCTGCGTTATTGGGTTCAAATCATGGGAGTGGATGGTTTTAGGTTTGATTTGGCCACTATATTGGGTCGTGAAGTGGATGGCTTTGATCGAAGTAATGGCTTTTTAGATGCAATATTACAAGATCCTCTATTAGCCAGTGTTAAATTAATTGCCGAGCCTTGGGATATTGGTCCCGGAGGGTATCAACTGGGCGCATTTCCTGCACCTTGGTCAGAGTGGAACGATCAATATCGAGATGCAATAAAACGTTATTGGCGGGGTGATAAAGGCATGCTGCCTGAATTTGCACGCCGAATTCACGGCTCCAGTGATATTTTTGAACACAGTGGTCGTCAGCCTTACGCTAGTATTAATTTTCTTTGCAGTCATGACGGTAATACCTTGCACGATTTAGTGAGTTATCAAAATCGTCATAACGAAGCCAACGGAGAAAACAATAGAGATGGTCATTCGGAGAACTTTTCAAATAACCATGGCGTTGAAGGTGAAACGACTGATCCAGAAATATTATCGTTACGGTTAAGGCAAATGAAAAATATGCTAACTACGGTGATGCTTTCTCAAGGTGTGCCTATGTTACTTGCGGGGGATGAATTAGGTCGTACTCAAAAAGGCAATAATAATGCTTATTGCCAAGACAATGATATAAATTGGTTAAATTGGGATGATAAAAACGAATTTAGTGAAGAGCTTACTCCATTTGTAGCCAGCTTAAGTCAACTAAGAACTAGTTTTCCTATGTTGGCTTATCGTCGATTTATTCATAAAGAAGACAGTAAGTCTCAAGTTGATATTACTTGGTTTCATCCTTCAGGGCTTACTATGCATAAAGAGCACTGGCATGCTCATCATGCAGCAACATTAGGTTATATGATACAAGAGAAAACGGCTGATTCACCGATTCTTTTATGCCTCTATCATGCAGGAAAAGATTCAATAGAATTTCAGCTACCAGACATTGAAAACGTCGGGCATTGGCAAGTCATGGTTGATACTAATGCTAGTGCTATTCAAGAAGAAAAACGTCACATTGCCGCAGAGCGGAAAATAACTATGGTGCCTTTTTCAACAATTGTTTTATTAAATAATTGTGAAACTTATTAAAAATAGGAAAGATTAACTCGTGAATAAAAAGAACAAACTATGTGAAATCACTGAAACAGATAATAGTGTATTAATGAATGAACACACATTTTCTGAAGATTTAGCCCGACACTTTCATTTTTCTTTAGGGCGAGACAAAGTTCAAGAATCTCATCAGTACCTATACAACGCATTGGCTATTACAATTCGTGACAGATTAGTGGCGAAATGGCGAAAAACGCGTACTGCTAGAGTCGGACAGCGACGTGTTGGTTATATTTCGCTTGAATTTTTAATGGGTAGAGCACTTAATAATGCGGTTCAAAATTTAGATTTAGATGATACGGTGCGTGAAACTCTGCAAAATTATTGTTGTGAATTAGAAGAGGTGGAACAAGCAGAGCATGATGCTGGTTTAGGAAATGGTGGTTTAGGACGTTTGGCTGCTTGCTTTTTAGATAGTTGTGCCAGTTTAGCTTTACCAGTTATTGGCTATGGTATTCGTTATGAATATGGCATGTTTAATCAACAAATTAAAAACGGTAACCAAGTAGAGCATCCTGATAATTGGCTTAGACATGGTAACCCATGGGAAATTGTTGCGCCAGAAAAGGCAGTAAGAGTTAAATTTTTTGGCAACGTTGATGTGATCACCCAAAAAGATGGCACACAATATCGCCAATGGAACAATACACAGGATGTTTTAGCTGTGCCGTATGATATGCCAATTCCAGGTTATCAAAATAGTGTTGTTAATACCTTAAGATTATGGAAATCAGAAGCGACAGATGAATTTGATCTTAATGAATTTAATGCCGGTAGTTATACTGAGTCAGTGGCAAGAAAAAATCTTGCCGAACAAATTACTATGGTACTGTACCCTAATGATTCAAGTGAAAACGGTAAAGAACTGCGTCTAAGACAGCAATACTTTTTATCTTCATCATCACTACAAGATACCATCAATAGTTATGTGGAAGCATATGGGACAAACTTCGATAAATTCATTGAGTTAAACAGTTTCCAATTAAATGATACCCATCCAAGTATCGCGGTTGCCGAATTAATGCGTATTCTGATGGACGACTATAAAGTTTCTTGGGATGATGCTTGGCAAATTACCTCACAAACAATGGCATACACTAACCATACCTTGTTGCCTGAAGCACTTGAAAAGTGGCCTGTAAGATTATTTGAAAACTTATTACCGCGTATTTTAGAAATTATTTATGAAATTAATGCGCGTTTTCTTCAGCAAGTTGCGGTTTGCTGGCCGGGTGATAGTGAAAAACAGCGTGCTTTATCATTAATTGAAGAAGGGCATGAGTCACAAGTAAGAATGGCACATCTAGCAATTGTTGGTAGTTATTCAGTTAATGGTGTTGCGGCGTTGCATACCAAGCTATTGAAAGCGGGATTATTTAACGATTTTTATCAGTTATGGCCGGAAAAATTCAATAATAAAACTAATGGGGTAACGCCTCGCCGTTGGTTATCGCATTGTAATAAAAGTTTATCTACGCTAATTAGCAGTAAAATAGGAAACCAATGGGTTGCTGATTTTTCTGAGATTTCAAAGCTATCGGATTTTGCTGAAAATAAAGCTTTTCAAAATAAATGGCGTGACAGTAAATTAGCGAATAAAGCGATGCTAGCCGATTTTGTTGAACAATCCACAGGCGTGAAATTTGATGTCAATATGATGTTTGATGTGCAAGTTAAACGTATACATGAATATAAACGTCAGTTACTTAATATTTTACATGTTATTGGCTTATATGATCGTATTCGTAAAGGTGATACCGCAGATATAACACCACGCTGTGTGCTAATTGGTGGTAAAGCGGCTCCTGGTTATGCCATGGCCAAAGAAATTATTAAATTAATTAATAATGTTGCAGATACCATAAACCTAGATCCTAAAGCATCTAAGTATTTACGTGTTGCTTTTATCCCCAATTACAATGTTTCAGCGATGGAAATTATTTGCCCCGCGACTGATTTATCTGAACAAATTTCAACTGCAGGTAAAGAGGCTTCAGGTACGGGTAATATGAAGTTTATGATGAACGGGGCGCTTACTATTGGCACGTTAGACGGAGCCAATATTGAGATTAGGGATGCCGTTGGCGCGGATAATTTTTTCCTTTTTGGCGCACAAGCCGATGAAATATCAGCTATTCGTGAAAACTATCAGCCAAATGAGATAATTGCTAATTCCCCATCACTATCAGCGGTAATGCATTTGTTGGAAAGTGGTCATTTCAATCTTTTTGAACCGGGTATTTTTGATTCAATTATTCGAAGTATTCGTGACCCACAAGATATGTGGTTAACAGCTTATGATTTTGACAGTTATTTTGATGCACAACGTGATGTTGATGAAGCTTATAAAAATCAAAAATTGTGGACCCAAAAAAGTATTTTAAACACTGCGTCTAGTGGTGTGTTTTCGAGTGATCATACGATCAGACAGTATCGAGATGAAATATGGAAGCTTTAGCCTTATTTTAACCGATTCGGGGATAAGTTTGTTAATAATGTTTGTTAAATAGTGTTTGCAAAGGAGGCGTTATGCCTAAGTATGAAAATCGTAATATTAGTAATTTAACTCGAGAAACATATGCAATGGTTTTAGCGGGAGGAAGAGGTTCCCGTTTATATGAATTAACCAATAGACGTGCTAAACCAGCTGTTTATTTTGGTGGTAAGTTTAGGATCATAGATTTTCCATTATCTAACTGTATTAATTCAGGTATTAAAAAAATAGGTATCGCTACTCAATATAAGTCTCACTCACTTATACGCCATGTTAATCGTGGTTGGGGGCATTTTAAAAAGGAATTAGGTGAGTCTATTGAGGTATTACCTGCATCACAGCAAAACGGTGAAGGTTGGTATGTTGGTACGGCTGATGCTGTTTATCAAAATCTTGATATTATCCGAAGCGAAAGACCAAAGTATATAATGATTTTATCCGGTGATCATGTTTATCGAATGGATTACGGGCCACTATTAGCCTCTCATGTTGCCACCGGTGCAGACATGACAGTGTGTTGTATTGAAGTACCTATTGAAGAAGCTGCTGGCGCTTTTGGCGTAATGACTGTTGATGAAAGCAGTCGTGTTTGTCGATTTGATGAAAAGCCAGCTAATCCTTCTGAAGTACCAGGCAAGCCAGGTATTACTTTAGCTTCAATGGGCAACTACGTTTTCAATACGGACTTTCTTTTTGAGCAATTAGAAAAAGATGCTGCTGAAGAAGGTTCAAGTAATGACTTTGGTAACGATATTATTCCGAAAATAATAGAATCGCATGAAGTTTATGCTTTTCCGTTTAAAGACCCAGATTCTGAAAAACAACCTTATTGGCGCGATGTTGGCACATTAGACTCTTTCTGGGAAGCAAATATGGAATTAGTGACTCCTGAACCTGAACTTGATATGTATGATAGAAATTGGCCGGTGTGGACTTATCAAGAACAAACTGCGCCAGCTAAATTTGTTTTTGATGAAGACGGACGACGTGGTATGGCCGTTGATTCAACAGTATCTGGTGGTGTGGTTGTTTCTGGTTCAATGGTGAAAAAATCACTGTTGTTTTCCGAAGTACGAGTAAATTCTTTTTGTCATATTGAAGAGTCTGTCATCTTACCTAATGTGAATATTGGCAGGAATTGTAAAGTGATCAAAGCGATTGTTGATAGCGGTTGCGATGTGCCAGAAGGGATGGAAATTGGTGTGAATCATGACATCGATCGGAAAAATGGCTTTAGAGTTACAGATAAAGGTGTGGTGTTGGTTACTCGTACGATGCTTTTTGCACTGGCAGCGCGGTAATACAGATTACTAATTTGTCATTGAGTTGTATTGTTTGAAAATAAACAACAATTACCGTAAACCTTACTGCAGTAATTGTTGATATCAAAAGTTAATTAGGAATAATTATGAAAAACCAATTCATTAGCTTGTTAGACAAAGAAGAAGTTTCGGCTTTAATAGGGGCGAAACATCAAGATGTTTTTTCTGTGTTGGGCATGCATAAACATCCAACTGAAAGTGGTTTAATTGTTAGGGCCTTATTGCCTGATGCTATTAGTGTTGAGGTAATCGATAGCAAAAGTAATCGAAGTATTACTAAACTAACATTAGTTCACGAGTCAGGGCTATTTGAAGGAAAATTAGGTCGACGTCGTAATGTTTTTAATTATCATTTACGTGTTAGCTATAAAGATAGCACCATCCTTGTAGATGATCCTTATCAGTACCCATCACTGCTGAATGATGATGACTTATACCTTTTTTGTGAAGGCACTCATGAACATGCTTACCAATGGATGGGCGCTCATAAATTAGAGGTTGCTATTGCTGGTGCTGGTGGTGTTGGAGGTATTCACTTTGTTATATGGGCCCCTGATGCTACCCGTGTTTCAGTGGTAGGAGACTTTAACTTTTGGGATGGCAGACGCCATGTGATGCGCAAACATCTTGCCGCAGGCGTTTGGGAAATTTTTATTCCAAATGTTGAAGAAAACTCTGCATATAAATATGAAATAGTTGATGCCAACGGACACACTCAACCGTTAAAGGCAGATCCCTACGCTGTTTCAATGCAACATCCACCCGAAACCGCGTCAAAAATTGTTGCTACACAGCCATACCAATGGCATGACAAACAATGGATGGAAGAACGAGCTTCTTCATCAAATCATTATAATGGTCCAGTATCCATTTATGAAGTCCATTTAGGATCATGGCGTAGAGTTCATCATGATGAGCAAAATACAGCGTCAAAACCTAATTATTTAAGTTATCGTGAACTCGCTGAACAGTTGATTCCTTATGCGCTTGATATGGGCTTTACCCATCTTCAACTAATGCCAGTGAGTGAATATCCTTTTGACGGTTCTTGGGGTTATCAACCCGTAGGACTTTTTGCACCTACCTCACGTTTTGGCAGTGCAGAAGACTTTAAATACTTTGTTGATTGCTGTCACCAAGCAGGTCTTGGCTTGTTACTCGATTGGGTACCAGGACATTTCCCAACGGATGCACATGGTACAGGTAAACTCGATGGTTCATGTTTATATGAGCACGAAGATGTACGTAAAGGCTTTCATCCAGATTGGAAAACACTGATTTATAATTATGGTCGCTCTGAAGTACAAAGCTATTTAATTAGTAATGCTATTTATTGGTTGGATCAATTCCATATTGATGGTTTAAGAGTAGATGCAGTCGCTTCTATGTTGTATTTAGATTACAGCAGGGAAGAAGGAGAATGGTTGCCTAATTGCCATGGTGGTCGTGAAAATTTAGAAGCCATTGAATTATTACAACAAGTGAATAGTCGAGCCTATTTTAATCATCCAGGTGTGATGATGATTGCTGAAGAGTCCACGGCTTGGCCGGGTGTCTCTAAGCCGGTAGATAGCGGCGGTCTAGGGTTTGGTTTCAAGTGGAATATGGGCTGGATGAACGATACGTTATCCTATATGGAGCGAGATCCTATTCATCGTAGCCACCATCACAGCGAAATGACCTTTGGTTTAGTCTACAGCTTTAGTGAAAACTTTGTTTTACCCTTAAGTCATGACGAAGTGGTACATGGTAAAGGTTCGTTACTGAATAAAATGCCGGGAGATGATTGGCAAAAATTTGCTAACCTTCGTGCTTATTATGGTTTTATGTGGACACACCCAGGAAAAAAACTACTCTTTATGGGCTGTGAATTTGCTCAACGTAATGAGTGGAACCATGATCAAAGTCTTGATTGGCATTTACTTGAAAATGAAAATCATAAAGGTGTACAACAACTGATTAAAGATCTGAACCACACCTATCGAAATATTCCTGCATTATATGAACTTGACTGTGACTGTAGCGGCTTCCAATGGCTTGACTCGCAAAATAGTGAACAGTCAATTTTAGTTTATTTACGTAAAGGCAAACAAGGTACAGCGCCAGCTTTGATTGTGGTAAACCTGACACCAACGAGCTATGAAAATTATTGTGTTGGTGTAGCTGAAGGTGGTTTTTACCGTGAATGCATTAATACTGATAGTGCTATCTATGGTGGTAGTGATATAGGCAACAATGGTGGTGTTTTTACACAAGAACAGCCTTACGCTGGGCAATCCCATCAATTAACCTTATCCATTCCGCCATTGGCCACCATGATATTTGAATTACAAAATAATAAATAAACATTAGCAAATAATAATTATATGAACTACTTAGTTTTTGAGGATTACCATGACAATAAAGCAAATTAAAACAGAATCTTTTGACGATCAAAAACCGGGGACATCGGGTTTAAGAAAAAAAGTAGTACAATTTCAGCAAGCTGGATATTTAGAAAATTTTGTACAAGCAGTTTTTAATACTATAGCGCCCTGTACTGGTAAAACGTTGGTGTTAGGTGGTGATGGCCGGTTCTATAACCGTGAAGCAATACAAGTAATTATTCGTATGGCAGTCGCTAATGGTTTTTCACATATATTGGTGGGTAAGGGCGGAATTCTATCCACCCCAGCAGCTTCTTGTGTTATTAGAAAAAACCAAGCGTGCGGTGGTGTTATTTTATCTGCTAGCCATAACCCGGGTGGCCCAGATGAAGATTTTGGTATTAAATTTAATGGTGAAAACGGTGGACCCGCTCCTGAAAAATTGACCGACGCCATATTTGAACAAACCTTAACGATTGAGCATTATCAAACGATTGATTCAAATGATGTAGAACTTGATGAAATAAGTACTACACAGGTAGCACAAACTAAAATTGATGTGATAGATCCTGTGAACGATTATGCTGATTTAATGGAATCAATATTCGATTTTGACCTCATGAAAGCATTGTTGACACAAGGTGATTTTCGCATGTGTTTTGATGCCATGCATGCAGTTAATGGTCCCTACGCAAAAGAAATTCTAGAAAATAGGTTAGGCGCCCCAAAAGGCACTGTAATTAATGGCATACCGTTAACCGATTTTGGTGGTGGGCACCCTGATCCAAATTTAGTCCATGCTCATGAATTGGTAGAATTATTACATGGTGATGATGCGCTTGATTTTGGTGCTGCTTCAGATGGTGATGGTGACCGAAATATGGTGTTGGGCAAAAATTTTTATATCAACCCTTGTGATAGCTTAGCGCTATTAACCGCCAATGCACATCATATTCCTGCTTATTCAAAAGGAATTACCGGTGTTGCTCGCTCAATGCCAACAAGTAGAGCGGTTGATCGTGTTGCTGAAGCAATGAATATCACGTGTTATGAAACACCAACGGGCTGGAAGTTTTTTGGTAACTTATTAGATGCTGGAAAAATCACTTTATGCGGTGAAGAAAGCTTTGGTACTGGCTCTGATCATGTTAGAGAAAAAGATGGATTATGGGCAGTATTATTTTGGTTGAATCTTATCGCAGTTAAAAAGCAGCCAGTGAGTGAAATTGTAAAAACTCATTGGGCAAAATATGGACGCGATTATTTTACTCGCCACGATTATGAGGCTGTAGATAGTCAAAAAGCACAAGCAATGATCCAACAATTAAAAGGTCAATTATCCGCTTTACCTGGGCAGAGCTATTCTGGTATTGAAATAGAGCATGCTGATGATTTTCAGTATATTGATCCTGTCGATAACAGTAAGACAACAGGGCAAGGGGTACGCATTTATTTAAACAATGGAGGTCGTATTGTCTTTAGACTTTCAGGAACAGGAACTCAAGGGGCAACTTTACGTGTCTACATTGATTGCTTTGAAAATGATCCTCAATTATTAGAACAAGATACACAACAAGCGTTAAAGAGTTTAATAGAAATAGCAGATAATGTGGCAGGTATAAAACAGTTTACCGGTAGAGATAAGCCAGATGTGATTACCTAATAGTCGTATTATTGATAAGATATCGGTAGAAACATTAATAATACAGCTGTTTATAATTGTTAATGTGTAAATACAATCACCAAACACTGTATATAAAATATTGAAGGGTTACAAAATGAAAATATTGATGGCTGCTGCTGAAAATGATGCTTTTTCTGGCGGTAAAGTTGGCGGAATTGGTGATGTAGTTCGAGATATACCCTTAGCTCTTGCTAGTATAGGTCAACAAGTTGATGTGGTCATGCCGGGCTACGGACGATTCTCTGAGGTTGACAATGCTCAATATGTTATTTCTCTTCAAGTGTTGTTTGGTGGTCAGTATCAGTCTATTGATGTCTTTAAAATAGAAAATGACTCTTCAGATAATGTCACGCAATGGGTTATCGAACATCCACTGTTTGCTATAGGCGGTAAAGGGAAAATTTATTGTGATGATCCTGATAACAGACCGTTTGCTACTGACGCAACGAAATTTGCATTATTTAGTGCGTCGGTTGCTAAAGCTATTATTAGTGATGTGTTTGGTAAAATTGATGTATTACATTTACATGACTGGCATACGGCTATGGTATCGGTGCTTAGAGCATTCGATCCAGAATATCAGCAGCTTAAATCAATAAAAACGGTTTATACAATTCATAATTTAGCCTTACAAGGGATTAGGCCTATTGAAGATGATGAATCGTCGTTAAAAGCTTGGTTTCCGTATTTACCTTTTGAACATGAAAAAATTAATGATCCCCGTTATCACCATTGCTATAACCCAATGCGAGCAGGAATAAATCTTTCCGATAAAGTTCATGCTGTTTCACCTCACTATGCCCAAGAAATTTTATTACCGAGTAATACTGAACAAGGATATTTCGGCGGAGAAGGTTTAGAGAATGATTTACGAGAAGCGAATGATTCGGGACGTCTACATGGCATTCTAAATGGCTGTGAATATGACAATAAGAAAATCAAAAAACTAGGGTTATATAAGCTATTAGAACTGTGTGAAAGTGAGTTAGTAAAATGGTTGGCTGATAAGCCATTAGTTGATAGTGCTCACTTAATTGCAACAACGCGAATTAAACAATTATCTTCGAATAAACCTAAAAAACAACCACTTTTATTGACATCTGTTGGCCGTATTACCGACCAAAAAGTACGATTGTTTCAACAAAAAATGTCAAATGGCGAAAGTGCTTTGGAAAACTTGCTAAACCAACTTAGTGATACGGGCATATTTATTTTATTAGGCAGTGGTGATCGCGCCTTAGAAGATTTTTTAACTCAAATAGCCGCTAAAAGAACTAATTTTATTTTTCTAAAAGGTTATTCTGAAGCGCTATCTGAACATTTATATAGCTCAGGTGATTTGTTTTTAATGCCAAGTTCATTTGAACCTTGTGGCATTAGCCAAATGTTATCAATGCGCGCCGGTCAACCTTGTTTGGCTCATAGCGTGGGTGGTTTAAGTGATACTATCACTCATGATGAAAATGGTTTTACCTTTAATGGCAAAAATGCTTATGATCAAGCTGCCAATTTGCTGAGCTGTTTTGAAGGGATTTTAGATAAAAAACGTAATAATGCAAAAGAATGGAAAACTATTTCTACTAATGCGTTGAATTGTCGTTTTTTATGGGAAGATGTTGCTAAGGATTACCTAGATTATTTATATTGTGATTAACACTTCAATTGATTAAAAAAGTAATTATCACTTAAAAAATCATTCTGAACTTGTGGGTGTCGCAAAAGTGAAACAGTAGAACTCATATAGTTGTAATTTTATTTTGTAACAACTATGTTAATACCGACTTGCTGGGGGTATTTAACATGTAGAGGTTGGGGCGACTAGAGTAGGACGAACTCTAATTCTGCGCATTGTCGCGGGAATAGCCCCACCATTGGTTAGCCAATTTACTGCCGCATTACCACTCTTTTCGACAGTCTTGTCACAGCGGTTTGATGGTTTCTTCCAAGTGGGTTGCCTGCGGTATGACTTGTTGTACCTTCTGAATGCCAGTAAGTTCCCGTTACCCACAAAAAACGCGCCTCAATACAAAATAATCCCATTGCATAACAAAAGTTGAATTACCTTGTGCATCTGCGCCGAGAGTAGTCATTGTCGCTTTAAAAGCACCTTTAATAGAATTTATTTTAAATAATATAATGAAGTGCTTATGTTGATAGTATTAAGCTTGATTGACCTATACTAAATAAGCTAAAGTGTTATATTGTATCAACTTAAATTAATCATTAATTTATAAGGAATGTAAATGGATATACTGTTAGTCGATGATGACATTGTAGATAGGGCAGTTATCTCGCGTACCTTAAAGAAAAGTAATTTAAGTGTAAATATTATTGAAGCAACGGGAGTCGAACAAGCGCTGAAGTTATACGCTGAGAAGAATTTTGATGTGATATTGCTGGATTACAATTTACCTTTGCGCAACGGTATTGAAATGATCGTTGAAGTTCGTAATTCGCCTAAAGATTCGAGTACTGCCATTGTTATGATGAGTACGTCTGAAGATGAAGCGTTAGCGCTTAAATGTATAAAAGAGGGAGCTCAAGATTTTTTGATAAAATCAGAGATATCTGATAAAAAATTGAGAAGGGCAATTCTTCACGCTACAACCAGACATAATTTAGAAAAACAACTTTTTGATACTTATCAAAAAGTAAAAACACTTGCAGAAACAGACTTTCTTACGGGGTTACCAAATCGTTACTTTTTTGATGAATCTTTAAAATTAGCGCTGACTAATAATCGTCAAAATGGTAATACCTTAGCGTTACTTTTACTCGATATAGATAACTTTAAATTAATTAATGATAACTTTGGTCATGATACCGGTGATATTTTCCTCAAAAAAACAGTCTCAACAATTAGAAACTGCTTGCGAGGCAATGAGGTTTTTGCAAGATTAGGTGGAGACGAGTTTGCTATTACTCTTGCTAATCTTGAAAGTAGTGAACACGCCATTTTAGTCGCTCAGCGTATTATAAATGCAATGCAAGAGCCGTTAGAAATCGCATCTACCTTAATCCACTCAACGGTCAGCATTGGTATTGCACTTCAGACTGAGAATAGTAAAACAAGTGAAGAAATATTTAAGCATGCGGATATTGCGATGTACCGTTCAAAAAAGTGGGGGCGTAATCAAGCCTGTTTTTTTGAAGATAAAATGCAAGAAAAGTTTCATAAACGATTGCAAACTGAAGTTGAACTTAGAGCCGCGCTAAAAAAACAACAGTTCCAATTATACTATCAGCCAGTATTAGACCCCAAAAATGGCAATGTAAAAGGATTTGAAGCACTCATTCGTTGGGATATAGATGATGTTATAAGAACACCAGACAAGTTCATTAAGGTTGCCGAGGAAACCCAACAAATATTACCCATTGGGTTATGGGTTATTGAAGAAGCAATAACAACGTTGGCTAAATGGAATACAGACATTAAAAAGCCTTACACTATGTCAATTAATGTCTCCGCAGTACAATTAAGGAATCTCGATATAGTAGATTACTTAATTAATTGTCTATCAAAACATAAAGTACCTGCTTATTTAATAGAAATAGAACTGACAGAAACTGCGTTATTTAAAGATACATTGACATCTCGAGAAGTTATTTCTGCCTTAACCCAAAGCGGCTGTCGTTTATCATTAGATGATTTTGGTACCGGATATTCTTCTATTGCCCATTTAAGAAACTATCCTATTTCTATTATGAAAATTGATAAGAGCTTAATGCCCGAAAATGTATTAGATGCTAAAAATATCGCCTTAGTTGAAGGGCTTGTTGCCATGGCCACTATATTGGGTTTGGATATTGTCGCAGAAGGAGTAGAAACACAATTCCATGTTGAATTGTGTAACAGGCTTAATATTAGACGTGTTCAAGGATATTTTTATTCACGTCCAATACCCAGTCAAGAAATTGAAAAAGCATATATTTGAGTGTACTAAATCCTAGAATAGTACTTACTTTTGTAAATTATTTGGAAATAATTTAATGACTGAAGAATCAACCAAAGGCATATTTTTAATACATTGGTATCACTGGTTGGTAATTTCTTTATCACTGTTATTGACAGTTACTGCGTGGAAAATTTCTGATAATCAAATAGAACAGAAAAGAACTGAATTATTTAAAATTCAAACTGAGCAATTGCTTAATAAAGTTTCTGAACGAATGTCTCATTATGAAGTTGCGCTAAAAGCTGGCGCTTCAGCAATCCAATCTATCGCCCATGACACGCACTTTGAAGAGTGGTCTAGGTTTTCAAAAGCATTAAATCTGACAGATTCTTATCCGGGAATTAATGGTATCGGTGTTATCTATTATATTGAGCCCAAAAGCCTAAAGGGGTTTCTTAATGATCAACGTCAATCACGCCCCAACTTTAATATTCATCCTGCGCATGAGAAACAAGAATATTGGCCAATTACCTACATAGAGCCAGTGAGTAACAATGCAAAAGCAGTCGGTTTAGATATGGCATTTGAACACAACCGTTTTACCGCAGCTAAAAAGTCTAGAGATACAGGTACAGCAAAAATTACAGGGCCAATAACATTGGTTCAAGATGATAAGAAAACACCGGGTTTTTTACAGTTTCTTCCTTTTTATAATAGTGAAAATATTGAAACAGTTGAACAACGTCAACAGCACTTTGTTGGCCATGTTTATGCGCCATTTATTATGCATAAATTGATGAAAGGAGTCCTTGAACGCAGTAGTAGGCAATTAATTTTTAGCATAGAAGATGGTGAAGATATGCTTTACGATGAATTGAACTCAAGTAATCCAAATTATGATAAAACGCCGCTGTTTACAAAAGAAGTGACACTTGATATGTATGGTCGCCCATGGTTATTTCACATTGAAACAGCAAACTCTTTTCGAAGTTCAACCAGTTCAAACCAGCCGTTGATTATTCTTGCTAGCGGTATAGCTATCGACATTATGTTACTGTTTTTATTTGTAATACTTACACGTTCTCAGCAAAATGCTATTGCATTAGCGAGAAAAATAACGAAGAAATTATCAATTAGTGAAGAATATTATCGGCACATAACTGAATCAGCACCTTGTGGAATTATCATTGCTAATGAAAAAGGAGAAATTGAAACGGTTAATCCCCAAACTTGTGTGCTGTTTGGTTATAGTGAGGAAGATATTATTGGAAAAAATGTAGATCTTTTGATTCCTGTTAGGTATCAAAATCATCATGCTAAGCATCGTGAAAATTTTAAAGAAAACCCATCACATCGACGAATGGGGCTTGGAAGGGATATTTTTGGTTTAACCAAAAAGGGAGATGAATTTCCAGCTGAAATAGGATTAGCTCAATTTTTAGCTGAAGATAGCACTAAGACACTGGCTACTATTATTAATATGACCGAACATGTTCAAGTGACGGAAGAGCTAAAGCGCAGTAATAAAGAGTTAAATGACTTTGCTTATGTTGCCTCCCATGATTTGAAAGCTCCATTACGAGGAATAATGCAGTTATCTGCTTGGATTAAAGAAGATATAGAGGATTTTGCCAATGAAGACACTAAATCTAATTTGAACTTGCTTATGAACAGAACTTCGCGTTTAGAAAAGTTATTAGAGGATTTACTTGATTATTCTCGTATAGGTCGTAAAACCGAAGATCTTCAATCAATTGATACAAAAGAACTTTTCCTGAACGTATTTGATTTACAAGATCCTTCTGATAATATTAAATTAAATTGTCAAGAAGTCATGCCTGTGATTAATACGGCCGTATCACCTTTTGAAACCATAATACGAAACTTGATCGGTAATGCAGTTAAACATAATGATAAAACTGAAGGTGTTATCAATGTTACCGCACAAGAATTTCCAAAATACTACCAGTTTTCTGTGAAAGATAATGGTCCTGGTATTCCAGTAAGATATCATGATCAAATTTTTGAATTATTTAAAACTTTACGGCCTCGTGATGAAGTTGAAGGCAGTGGCATGGGGCTTTCCATTATAAAAAAATTACTTGATTACCATAATGGTTCGATAGTTGTTGAGTCTGACGGATCAAATGGCACATGTTTTACTTTTACATGGCCCAAATAGAGAAAAATAAGGAAATTACTAATGTTAAATTATACTGATGCAACGATTTTGCTCGTTGAAGATGATGATATTGATGCAATGATTGTTCAGCGTGCATTTAAAAAATTAAGAATAATTAATCCCATTGTTCGCGCAAAAGATGGAATTGTCGCTTTAGACTTACTCAGAAACGCTAGTGTTTCTCGCCCGTACATCATTCTTCTAGATCTCAATATGCCACGAATGGGTGGCTTGGAAATGCTAAAAGAATTACGTAGTGACGAAGTCTTAAAAAATAACGTTGTATTTGTGCTCACTACTAGTAAAGATGATGAAGACAAATTTGCTGCTTACAGTCAAAACATTGCTGGGTATATTTTAAAAGAAAACCTACAAGATGGCTTTGATGAGCTAGTTAAATTATTAGACCATTACTGGCGAATTGTGGAGCTACCTGATAGATAATTAGCTGTGCTACTATAATTAACAAGAGAAACTGCTGGCCTAGTAATCATTAAATGATCTATTTCTCGTAGCTTTGTTGTTTATTGTATTAAAGAGATCCCATGTTTGCCGATATTCCCCTACCTGCTACAGACGAAATTATAGACTTGATGGCACGTTCATCAAGAGATGACAGACCTTTTAAGGTTGATTTAAGTGTGGGTGTTTATAAAGATACTAATGACCAAACCCTGTTAATGAAGGCAGTAAAGGAAGCTGATCAACAGCTTGCAAATCTAGGACGGAATAAAAGTTATGTTAGTTCAAAGGGGGATCCTGAGTATGTTCAATTATTACAAAATCTGGCCTTTGCAAATCAAGATATTGATGGTTACGTCAGTGGCGTTCAAACGGCTGGAGGGAGTGGTGGCTTACGATCCATTTTAGACTTAATTAAATTAGCAAATCCGAATGCCAAAATTTGGGTAAGTAACCCAACATATGCTAACCATATTCCCACCATCATAGCCGCAGATTTGGCTTATGATGAATATCCTTTTATTGACAATAAAACGATGATGCTTGATGAATGTGGGATGTTTAATAAAATTGAACAATTAGGCGAAAATGATGTTCTGCTGCTTCATGGGTCATGCCATAACCCTTCAGGATTACGTTTAACATTGCAACATTGGGAACACATTTCACAGTTATCAAAATCAAGAAATTTTTTGCCATTAATTGACACCGCGTATCAAGGTTTTGCAGATGGGTTAAATGAAGATGCTTTGGGCTTAATTACAATCGCCAATACGGTTAATCGCTTAGCGCTTTGCGTGAGTTGTTCAAAAAACTTTGGTGTATACAGTGATAGAGTAGGTGCCGCTTATATTTTAAGTCCAACACAAAAAGAAGCAAATATAGCACAATCTCAACTTGCGATTATGAGTAAAGCAACTTATTGGGTGCCACCCTCTAATGGTGCCGAAATTGTTAAAACTATTTTGAAAACGCCTGAATTGAAAAAAATGTGGTCAGATGAACTTAGCCAGATAAATGGTAAAATTAAAAGAATAAGAGAAAAGCTGTGTGCTGCATTTCGTCAATACTCAGGTGGCAATTATTTTGATTATATTTTGTCTCAAGAAGGCATGTTTTCAATGTTACCTGCAACAGCTGAGCAAATGGAAAGCCTTAGAGCTGAATATGCCATATACGGCTTGAGCAACGGACGAATTAATCTTGCATCAATTGCGGAAAAACAAATTGATTATCTTGTAGTCAGTGTTTTAGCGGTCACAGGAATTAAAAATATTACTTGATAGTTGCACATATACACTAAATACAAAGTAGTTAACAGGCTTAAATGGGGGAGGTTGGTGTGTCAATTGAATCTAAATATTTTGAATATTCACCAGCATAAATTTATAGCAACTTTGCGGTTATAACATACCTTTCATTACTTTCCCTGGCGACATTACTTGTATTAATAAATGGGTAGCAAGTGATCAATACTAACGGAGAGTCGTTTGCTAAAACGGGTAATTCACCTGTTGATGCATCTACTATATCAATCATTTCAACTTGATAAAGTTGGTTTTGACCATGTTTGTCGGCTAATGAAATTATATCGTTCATCAATACCTCGTCTAAAAATGAAAAGTGACTATCTCTATGACCTGCAACAACAAAAGGTCGAGTGCTTCTGGCTTGATTAAAGGGGGCAATAGCACCAGCTGAAAAAGCCAGTGTGGTAGGATCACCGCCATTAAGCACAACAACCCGTTTGTTTAAACGTTCAAATGAAAGTTCGGCGATGGGGTAGGTATCTGCCCAAGGCCAAGGTTTACTCTCTTGTTTAAATTTAATTGTTTGATGCCAGCTGTAACTAATTAATTGGTGCGATAGCCAAGCTTTTACAGGCAGCCAACTTGCATGAAGACAAAGCAAAAAGCCAGTAATAAACAGTAATGTTTTAATGTTGATTTTCACAATAAAACACCATTTTAAAACGTTTGTTCACTATCGAATAAACGCGATTAATTTTCATTAATACTAAGCTCAATAACAGTAGTATCAAGCCGATTAAAAACTGCAATTGCCAACCAATGGATGTTTGAGGCATAGAAACCAATAAAGTTTCATGCGCTTGAGTAGAGTTCACTTTTGCCATTAAAGAAGAGGCTTTAGGTTGCTTCTCTATCGCAATAAAACTGGTATATGGGGATATTATTTGATGGGTAAGTGAGGTGGCAATGATCTGTGATTTTACCTTTTCTTTATTTGCTCCGGTAATCAGGCTATCGAGTAAACTTTCTATTTTTCTTCGTGCCCAAAGTGAAGAAATACCTTTTGATGACTGGCTATCGTCAACGATTAATTGCTGGTAAAAAGGGGTTGATACTGTTTCACCTGATAATTGCATACTGGTGATAGGGAACTGAGATTTAATAGCAATTTGTAGCGGCTCACTGAAATATAAATCAGGAATTCTTTGTGGATAAACTTCAACTTGTTGATGAATTTGGTTATCGAGTGTTAAGTTAATATTAGTCAGTGCAGGTTGGCTTATTTTTGCCATGAATCGGCTCATCTTTTGTTGAACTTGCTTATTGTTTTGAATAAAAACATAACTTCCCCGACCAAATTGAGCCGCTTTTTTCATAAAGTATCCATTAGGAGCTGAGCCTATTCCGATAGTGTATAAGCGAAAATCACCCTGTGCGGTGTTAAGTAACTGCATCAGCTCAAATTCATTTGAAACTGCGCCGTCAGTAATAAACACTATTTGGCGAATTGCTTTTATCGATTGCTCTTCATTTTTCTTCATCATCAATGCGTTGCTTAATGGGCGATACATTTCAGTACCACCGTCAGCACTTAAGTTATCAATAAATTGTTGTGCTTCTGTGATGTTTTGCTGTGAAGCCATTTGAGTTATCGGGAACAGTAAATTGGTATCACTACTGAAAGCAATGATATTGAAACTGTCTTTTTGGTTAAGTTGTAAGAGAGCAAGTTGTAGACTCATTTTTGCTTGTTCCATTGAGTTTCCTTGCATTGAACCCGACGTATCAATTATAAAAATAATATCCCTTGCTATCACTTGCGGTATAGTTGTTTTGGGTGGAAAAAAGGTTAGTAAAGTATAATATTCATCTGAAACTTCTTGGGAAAAACTACTGACTTGAGGTTTTTCACTCGCGACTAATTCCCAACTTAAATCAAAATTTTTATTCGATAAAATCTGTGTTTTATTAAGCGTGATAAAGTAAGCATTTTGCTCGCTGTTTAATTGACGTGATTTGATCTGATGGCTGTCACTTAAAATAGACGTGATGGGGATACCTGAGTTTAAGGTAATATTTATCGATGATTGGCTTTGAGCAACTGAACGAGTGTTATTCGTTAAGGATCGTGTGGCTGAGATAGTAAATGGATCAGGTAATTGCTTATGTGTATGTGACGGAAAGCGGGTAGTTGGGGTGTTAAAGGGATTATCAGTGAACTTACTGGTTGATTTCGGTTGGTATCTATCCGTCAATGCAAGTGGTAGCCGTAAATTAAATTTACCCTGGGAGAATTCGACAGGCATAATTAATTTTAAGGTAACAACAATGGTTGATTTTGCGGGAATATTCGCGATTGTATTGGTAAATAAATTTGGACGGTTTTGTTCTACTAAACTTGCTTTTCTTCCTTGCTTTTTAGCTTTTTGGTAATTTTTTTTTGCTGCTTTCTTTTCCATTATTTCTCCAATTATTTCTTTATCACCAATTTTTACTTTTACTTGTTTAACGGCAGAGTTTTCAGGTAATGGAAACTGATACTTACCTTCTAATGCCATCGGATATGGGTTGATGAAGGTTTGTTTTATTTCTGCGTAAGTCACTAGACCATTAATTTCAATATTGGCTTTAATATCAACAGGAAAAGTTGCGCGAATGGCATAATTTGGGTTTTGACTAAGGTTTGTGAAAAGTAATTGTGGCCCATGAATAAGTGCATTGTCACTATTTACCTCTTTCTCTATATAACCTTGATTACTTTTTGCAAAAGGGGAAAAAGCGAAAAAAAGTGCTAGGATAGTGAATAATAGGAATAAGGTTTTTAACCATTTATACCACCTGTTTTTACGCTGTTGTCGGGAATAATATGAGTTTTGATAATCGATACTTTGAAAGTTTTTATTAGAAGTAAACATCTATTGCTCTTGTTTTCAGGTGATATAAATCATTTAAACAAAGCAATGTGTGTGAGCTGTGTCAGCATTAGGGCAAAGTGCTGACAAATTATGGCAAAAAAAAGGCAGATTCCATTAACGTATTGTTAATACTGTCCTATCTCTTTATTTTTCCATGCGGTTATTAAATAAGAGGAAATAGAATCAGCGCTACTTAATCTGTATGTATGATTATCATCAGTAGACTCAACTTTCATTTCTACGCTAACCGCGACAGCATTATCTATATTATTTTTTACCTTTATTTCGGCGCTCTTACTTACATTTATGCCTACATTACTATGAGTAGAAGCTTCTGCGTGAAATTTCGCCAATTGTTCACGAGAAAACCATTGGCAATCTTCTAAGTCGTCTTTGCTGATATCTATATTGGTTGAGGTGGCCACCGCGGTAAACCCTAGCATCACTGAGGCTGGAAATGGCCACGGTTGAGACGTTATATATTGAGGATTTTCAACGTCAATTGAGGTTTCTTCTGCAACTTCCCTGATGACGGCTTCTTCGAGCGTTTCACCCGGATCAACAAAACCGGCTAACGTTGAATACATGCCGGCTCTCCATTTGGCCTGACGCCCTAATAGGCAGCGCGCTATGCCATCAGGAAACATATGCTCTACCAACATAATTACCGCAGGGTCTGTACGTGGAAATGACATATTACGACATTCGTTACAGCGTCTAGCATGTCCTGCATCAACAGATTTGCTCGCGTTACCGCATTTACCACAATACAGATGTGTTTTATGCCAGTGAATTAGCGCTTTGGCTAATGCTTGAATGGATGCATCTAAAGGGCTTAAATTTGGGGTTACTTCTCGAAGGTTTTGCCACTGACCCATTGTGAGCAACTGAGCTTGGGTCGAAAAGCGTAACTTTTCAAAATCTACCGCAAATAGTGACTTAAAATTTGAAGATTTTAATGACTTCGCCCCTTTACCCAAATAAATGCAACTATCGATAGATAAGCAATCGAGTTGTGATTTATTCAAATACATTGGCGTAAAAGTATCCTCATGAGCAAAAAGGACCATGCCGTCATTGATGATACAAAACAATGTTTCTTGATGAGTAAACTCTGACGTTAACCAGCGTTTATTTTTACGTTGATTACTGCATCTGTCGAGCGGCATATTAGCGTACATCAAGCTCATATATTATCCTTTTTTATTTGGCTAGCCCAATGTAGCGACCATTCGCCTAGTGGAGACATTATAGAAAATAATTCTTGTCCTGTTACCGTTAATTTATAACCATTTGCCGTTGATTCAACGAGTTTTAGCACTTTCAATTCTTTTAAACGTGTGTTTAACAAGCTTGGCGAAATTTGCTCACAACGATTCTGTAACTCTCGAAATGTCGCGCTATCTTGATTTAACTGCCAAATAATACCCAAAGCCCATGTCCGACCAAGTAAGTCGAGTAGCGCCATAATAGGCTTGCCCGTATTAGAACCTCTAACTTGCTCCCCTGGCATAGGTAACGACATAACTTCTCCTTAATAATCAACATAACGATGCTACAATATTAGTAGCGTTATTGCTAGGCGGTAATAATGATATAGGGCAGGAGGTATTATTCCACTAAGGCTTTAAGGCCTATGATATAGGATAACCTTGATCAATTACTCCTGTTACGGCTTCTTGTTTAAAAGTTTTAGTGTAAATTTTTTATTTTCGATTTTGATTCATAAAAAGCCAACAATAATTAGAATGTTATTCTTTATTAAAATGTCCTAAGCAACTAAAGCAGAACATCAGATCGGGCACAAAATAAAGAATATACCCCTTAGATTGTTCAGGGATTTCTCTTCTTATTTACCCTATTGGGGAATCGTTAGGCACTTTATACTGAGCCACATTCACGCTGATTATTTCCAAAGTGAACTTGAACACTAGTTCAGGAATGGTAAAGCAACGACAAAGTGGTTATAGTTGTTCGATGTGGTATTTTAACTTAATAAAGAGATAACAATATGAATGATAAAACCCCTCAAGAGTTGTTTGATAGCATGGCCTCGAAAGGTCACAATATGTTTAAGGACTTGTCGGCATCTGAATCAAAAGAAATGATGTCTCAGTTTACCAGTTCATGGAACACGATCATGACGCGTGCTATGGGAAGCCCTGAAGAGTGGGTTAAAACAATGAGTGGGTTTTATCAAGAGCAGTTTACTCTTTGGATGAACATGTTTACCCCTGGTGCTGATGCTACAGTCGAGCCAAAACGAGGTGATCGTCGTTTTTCCGGTGAGGAGTGGGAAGAAAGTCCAGTTCATAATTACATGAAGCAATCTTATTTGTTAAGCAGTAAATGGTTAACCGGTATGGTTAATGATTCGACTCTGGATGAACCAACTAAGAAAAAGTGTGATTTTTATACACGCCAATTTATTGATGCGGTGTCACCTTCTAACTTTGCGTTAACTAACCCAGAAGTATTGAAAGAAACTTTCGATTCAAAAGGAAAAAATTTAGTAGCAGGTCTTGAAAACTTAATGCAAGACATGGAAAAAGGTCGCATCACAATGACGGATGAGTCTTCATTCGAATTAGGTAAAAACCTAGCGACAACACCAGGTTCTGTTGTTTTTGAAAATGAGTTAATTCAATTAGTTCATTTTAAACCAATGACTGAAAAGGTAAATGAACGCCCAATTCTAATTGTTCCTCCTTGTATCAATAAATACTATATCTTGGATTTATCTGAACATAATTCGTATATACGTTACTGTTTAGAACAAGGTAATGATGTTTATGTTATATCATGGCGTAACCCTGATGAATCATTAGGTGATATCACATGGGACGGTTATATCAGTGGTGGAACAATTCCTGCGATTGATGCAGTAAAAGAAATATCAGGCTCTAAAAAAATTAATGCAGTTTCTTGGTGTATTGGCGGAACAATGCTAGCCACAACAATGGCGGTATTGGCGGCGAAACGTAAAAAACCAATTGCTTCAGCAACTTTCTTTACCACGTTATTAGATTTTTCTGATCCTGGTGAATTAGGTGTATTTATTGATGAGTCTCAAGTGAAACAGCATGAGCATAAATTGAAAGAAGGCGGTGTTATGCCAGGTAAGCAGTTAGCATCAACATTTGCAATGTTGCGTGCGAATGACCTTATTTGGAGCTATGTGGTTAACAACTATTTAAAAGGTAAAACACCACCTCCGTTTGATATCCTCTATTGGAATGGTGATTCAACCAATATGACATCAGCAATGTATACATGGTATTTACGTAATATGTACCTAGAAAACAACCTAGTAAAACCAGGTGGTGTTGAGTTATGTGGCGTTAAAATTGATTTAGGTAAAATTAATTGTCCTGTGTATTTCCTTTCAGCAGTGGAAGATCATATTGCCCCATGGAAAACGACTTTTATTGGTACTGAACTTGTAAAAGGACCTGTTGAGTTTGTATTGGCAGCAAGTGGACATGTAGCCGGTGTTATTAACCCAGCAAGTAAAAATAAACGTCATTTTTGGAAAGATGGTGAATTAGGTAAAGGTGATGAGCATTGGTTAGAAACGTCTACTGAAGTGCCTGGAAGCTGGTGGTCTCATTGGGATGAATGGTTAAAAGCACAAGGTGGTGAGTTGATCGATGCCCCAACTGAGTTAGGTAATGAAAAGTATACTGAACTTGAACCTGCACCAGGATCATTTGTATTGGCAAAATCTACATAAGCTATTTTAGTTTATATGTTAAAGGCCTGCATAGCAGGCCTTTTTTATGCCGAATGAAAAGAGATATGGGCATATTATTTATAAAATTAAAGTTTTAGGTTAATTGAATACATGCAGTTACCGTGTGTAGAAAATGATTGTTAAATAAAGTAGATGTTTCTAATGTTCTTTGTGATTCTTAAAACATTTAAAATAATTAGGACATTATTCTTTACCTTCTAATAAAAACAACTCAGAATGGCTATATACAATTAACCAAAAGATAACAGAAGTTTTGATTTTATTAGTGATTAAACACTGAAAATCATATGTTGACTGCATAGAAATTAGTGATTTAATTTATGAATTATAGTGAAGTAAAGAGTATTTTATTTGTCTGTATGGGCAATATCTGTCGATCTCCCAGCGCGGAAGCCGTTTTTACCCATAAAGCGAAGGCACAAGGTTTATCATTAACAATAGATTCAGCTGGTACGGTTGGTGCGCATGCAAGAGAAAAGCCTGATCACCGTGCTCAAAAAGTTGGCGTTGAACGGGGTTATTCTTTTGATGGATTAAAGGCTCGTAAAGTCAAAGTAGAAGATTTTGATAAATTTGACCTTATTCTAGCGATGGATAATGATAATGTTGAGGAGCTAAAAAAAGTAGCGCCTTCAAACTTACAACATAAAATATTGTTATTTTTAGACTTTGCCAAAAATCATGAAGAAAATGAAGTGCCTGATCCTTATTATGGCGGAGTAAATGGATTTCGTTTCGTGTTAGATTTGGTTGAAGATGCTAGTGATGGTTTATTAGCACAGCTAAAATAATTGAAACAGTGAAAGTATAAATATTCACTATCTTGAATAAAAAGGATAAAGCTCAAAAGCTTTATCCTTTTTATTTTGGGGAGCAGTAAAGAGTTATTTACTCAACAATTACTTGATAAACGGTGACAGAGCCACTTACTTCATTACCTATAATAAGTAAGGGCATCCCATTAGGGCTTTGATCACTGCTAACAAATTTAATGCTTTCAGGACCTAAATCACCAGCACTTTCTATCATGCTGCAATCCATCCCCTCAGTTTCATCACAAGGGTTGGCTAAATCATCGTCTAATTCGTAATCAATGTTGAAGTCACGGTTGTTATAATAAGCAGAAAAACTCACATTAAATGGGTTACTGATGTCATAAATGAATAGGTCACCTGAACGCTCACTGGCAATAAAACTATAAGTATTATCACCTATTTTTCCTACAGCAATCGCTTCAGGTTCACCTGCTTTATCGTCAGAGCGATTATCTCCTTTATTTTCGGTATGAGTACTATTGAAGTTATCACCTAGAATAGAAGCAGAAATTTTGCCAAAATCATCACCAGAATCATAAACTAGATTAATGTTTTGATCCCAAATAGAAAATGAACGAGCACCATAAGCATATAATTCTTCATAGATTCCGTCATTGTCAGCATCACCTAGGGCAGTAGTTACTTTTAATCTTCCTAAGCCGTTGCTTCCACCACTAGTATCATAAAATGTTTGTAGTTCAGTTGATAAAGTTTTGTTTAGTTCGTCTGGATCAATGATGTCTTTTACTCTGATTTCCTCAGAATAACCGTCATAATCTCGTGAGTCACCTTCGTTTGCTGTAAGTATAAAGGTCGCACCTTGCCATTGGAAAGAAGTGATGGTATCAGGTTGATACATGCCATATAAATTATCAACCTGTTGGAATGAGGCGATTTCATCTTTGTTGGTATAATCTAATTGGAATTCACCCCAATCTTTAAAACCCAGTGGTTTTATTTCGATAGTATTGCTTTCTAAATCAATAATCCCAATGGCATTATTTTCTTGTAAAGCAACAAAAGCCGTTTTACTGTTTTCGCTAACGGTTATATATTCGGGCTCTAAACTTTGTGCCAGCGTTGTACCAACAGGGCCCGCTAGTTTTAAACCAGCTGCTTTTAATAATTCTATTCGCTCGGCATCTGTATCGAAGTCTTCGCTAGTAAGTAAGTCACTGCTAAAAGTAATGTCTGTACTTAGATTGATAGTTGAACTTAAATCGGCAGGAATTGAATTTGTTACCTCTATTACTGATACAGAGCCCTCTGGATCTAAAGTATAATCACTGTTTGGCTCACCTTCATTAGCAACTAACACTTTATTTCCATCAGGACTGAAAGTTAACATGTCGGGGAGTGAACCTGCTTTGACTGCTTTTATAAACGTACCTGAGCCTTGGTTATTTAGTTGGTAGAATAACACTGCACCATTTTGCGTTTTATCTGCTGCTTCAACTGCTATAGCTAAGATATCTTCATAAATTGCGATAGAGTTAGCTGCGCCTAAAGTTATTGTTTCCACTAGATTACCCTCAAGGGCAACGTCGACTTCATCTAAAAATGTAAATGCTGTTGACGATAAACTGGTATCGGTAATAGGAGAGCCTACTTCTGTTGTAGGTAAATTGCTTAAACTGATTACTTCAATTTGATTGTTCGCACTATTAACTGCAAAAGCTGAGTTTGATGCTTGATGAAATTGCACAATTTCTGCAGCACTTTTGCCAACAAGCGCACTACCGGCACTAAATCGTCCAACAACTTCTACACGTACATTTCGTGTTGCACTTTCACCTTGAATCCCTTGAGAACCGGTGATACCCACTTCGCCTTGCACGCCATTGTCACCATCAAATTGACAGGCAGATAATGCTGAGAGTATAGATATTGCAATAATCGTTTTTTTAATAGACATGTTTATTCCTACTTACAATGAATTTAATAATTTGAAAACCCAAAGAGTGTAAAAGTAAGAAGTGACGACTTTATGTCAATTAAATGAAAATAATGTGACAAGAAAATAAAGGAGATCAGTAAGGCTTATGGTCGAGCCGAACCGATTGTAGATTTGAATTGTAGAAGATGTTTTACGTGACTATCTTTGTTTTATCGCATCAGCAAGCAAAGTTAAAATATCTTCACTAACGGTTAAATCAACACAAGCATCGGTGATACTTTTACCATAAACCAATGGTGTATCGGCTTTTACTGCTTGATTACCCGCTTCAATAAAGCTTTCTATCATTACGCCAAAAATACTCTGTTGGCCTTGGCTAATTTGCTCAGCAATAGAGTGAGCGACATCAATTTGTTTATTATGATCTTTGTCGCTGTTACCGTGACTACAATCTATCATGATTTTTTGTGTTAGCGCGGCTTCCTCTAATTTTTTACATGTCTCACTAATATCTTCTTTGTGGTAATTAGGTACCTTGCCACCGCGTAAAATTACATGAGAAAAAGGATTGCCATGGGTACGATAGATACACATTTGACCACTTTTATCCGGTGAATATAATACGTGAGGAACACTGGATGCTTTAATGGCATCTAACGCTATCTTAACATTGCCGTCAGTACCATTTTTAAAACCAACAGGACATGAAAGGGCGGAAGCAAGTTCTCTGTGTACTTGGCTTTCGGTGGTTCGTGCGCCAATTGCGCCCCAGCTGATTAAATCAGAGATATACTGACCAGTCACCATATCTAAAAACTCAGTACCTGCAGGTAATCCCATTTCATTAATATCGACTAATAATTGCCGAGCTAAATTTAAGCCTTTAGCAACATTAAATGATTTATCAAGATCAGGGTCGCTAATCAATCCTTTCCAGCCAACTGTGGTGCGAGGCTTTTCGAAATAAACGCGCATAACAATAAGCAGTTCACTACTGTATTTATCACGTAACAGTTTTAGGCGTTTTGCATAGTCAAGGGCAGCACTAGTATCATGGATGGAACACGGGCCAATAATCACTAATAAGCGTTTATCTTTACCGCTGATAATGTTTTCAATTTCTTGCCGACTTTTTATTATAAAATTAGCTGTGGCGCTACTTAATGGTATTTGTTGGGCTAATTCTGCAGGAGATACTAAGTTTTCAATTAAATTTGTGCGTAATTCATCTGTTTTTATTGTCATGAAGTTTGTATGCTTTTTTTCGGTGTTATGTTTATGTTTCACAAGGGCGGTCATAAACTAAAATATGCAGACTAACATAGCTAAATTAATCGATAATGTGAACCATTGAGCTAATAATTATAAGGTTCGTTTGTTGTAAATTATTATCGGTTAGTATTTATGACGTTGTAGCCCTGTTTCACTTAGTATTTTCGCCGTAATTTCTTCAACTGAAAAATTCGTGGTATTGATGAAAGGTATTCGCTCTTTTTTATAAAGCTTTTCTACTTCACGAACTTCCATACGACATTGTCTAGGTGAAGCATATTTACTATTAGACATTCTATTATCACGTATATCAATGAGTCGTTGTGCATCAATCGTTAAACCAAAAAGTTTCTTTTTAAACGGTTTTAAAAAAATTGGTAGTTTTAAGTCATCCATATCTTCATCGGTAAAAGGGTAATTTGCTGCTTTAATACCATATTGTAGTGCTAAATAGAGAGAGCTTGGTGTTTTGCCTGAGCGTGATACACCAACAAGTATTACATCGGCATCGGCATAATTAGTGACCTTAGAGCCATCATCATTAATGAGCGCATAATTCACTGCTTCAATGCGATAGTCATAGGTGTTTTCATGAATACTGTGGGTTCTATGTGCTTTTGGTTTGGCCTTCATATCAAGTTGCTTTTCAAGAGGCGCGACAAACTTTTCCAAAAAATTATAAATAATGCCATCACAGCTGTCGATAATTTCACGAATATCATTGTTAACAAAGGTATGAAAAACCAAAGCAGGTTCATTACTACGGGCACAAACTTTATTAATTTTTTCTTTAACTTCCAGTGCTTTTTCAACCGACTCTACAAAGGGAATGGTTTGGTGTTTAAACTCTGTGGGAAATAATGAAAGTAAAGCATGGCCAAATGCTTCAGACGTTATTGCCGTTCCGTCGGAAATATAGAAAGCTGTGCGCATGAATAACCCTTATATAAATTATGGTGATAGTGAGGATAAAAAAAGCTAAGTTATGTCTTATTTTAACTTTTAGTTTTTTATGTTGGCAGTGTAGAATGTCTTCAGTTATAAATACAGTGCTACAAAAATATTTATTATTTTACTGACTCTCAATGGAGAATTGTTGTGCAAGAAAACGTACTTTGGTATGAAAACTTAGGAATGGGTGATGTTGACCGCGTTGGCGGTAAAAATGCGTCACTTGGGGAAATGATTTCAAACTTAGCCAATATGGGTGTTCAAGTGCCTACTGGTTTTGCTACTACCTCTTTTGCTTTTAATGAATTTTTAGAGCAAAGCGGTATTAATGAAAAAATTTATCAATTACTCGATGGCCTAGACGTTAGTGATTTAAAAGAACTCGCAAGGTGTGGGCAAACCATTCGCCAATGGATCATTGACACGCCTTTCTTAGAAGAAATGCAAAAAGATATTGAAGGCGCTTATGCTAAATTAGCAGGCGAGTTTTCTGAAGATGCTTCATTTGCAGTACGTTCATCAGCGACTGCTGAAGATATGCCTGACGCTTCCTTTGCCGGGCAACAAGAAACGTTTCTTAACGTGCGTGGTTTTGATGCTGTAATGATCGCCATTAAGCATGTTTTTGCTTCTTTGTTCAATGACCGCGCTATCTCTTATAGAGTACATCAAGGTTACGACCACCGTGGTGTTGCTTTATCAGCAGGTATACAACAAATGGTACGTAGCGATATATCATCTTCGGGTGTTATGTTCTCTATTGATACTGAATCAGGTTTTGAGGATGTAGTTTTTATTACCTCTAGCTTTGGTTTAGGTGAAATGGTGGTACAAGGCGCAGTAAATCCGGATGAATTTTATGTACATAAACCGACACTTGCTAAAGGCAAGCCTGCGGTTGTACGTAGAAACATCGGTAGTAAAGCCATTAAAATGGTTTATACACAATCTCAAGAACACAGTAAACAAGTTGAAATTGTTGATATTGATGAGCAAGATTCTAACCGTTTTTCACTATCAGATACTGAAGTACAAGAGCTTGCAAAACAAGCTGTTATCATAGAAAAACATTATGGTCGACCAATGGATATTGAGTGGGCTAAAGATGGTTTAGATAATAAACTTTACATAGTTCAAGCTCGTCCCGAAACGGTAAAAAGTCGTGAAAACGCCAACACGATGGAACAATTTCAAATAAATAGTCAGTTACAAGCAACGGCAAAAGTTATTTGTGAAGGTCGTTCAATAGGCCAAAAAATTGGTAGTGGTACCGTTAAAGTTTTAGCGTCTTTAGCTGAGATGGATAGAATTCTACCTGGTGATGTTTTAGTGACTGATATGACAGATCCTGATTGGGAGCCAATCATGAAACGTGCCTCAGCGATTGTAACTAATCGTGGTGGACGAACCTGTCATGCTGCTATTATTGCCCGTGAAATGGGTATTCCTGCGGTTGTTGGTTGTGGTAATGCTACAACCTTAATTAAAGCAGGCGATAATATTACGGTGAGTTGTGCTGAAGGCGATACCGGTTTTATTTATGAAGGAAAACTTGACTATAAAGTGACCACTTCAGAAATTGATGATATGCCCGAATTACCTTTGAAAATAATGATGAATGTGGGTAATCCCGATAGAGCCTTTGCTTTTGCAAAACTGCCACATGCAGGGGTCGGTTTAGCGCGACTTGAGTTTATTATTAATAAAATGATCGGTATCCATCCTAAGGCGTTAATTAATTTTGAGACACAATCTGCCGATTTAAAAGATGAAATTAGCGATATTATTGCCGGTTATGAAAGCCCTGTAGAGTTTTATGTTGCAAAATTAACAGAAGGCATTTCTACGCTGGCTGCTGCTTACTTCCCTGAGAAAGTGATAGTTCGCATGTCTGATTTTAAGTCTAATGAATACGCAAACCTTGTAGGTGGTGAAGAATACGAACCTGATGAAGAAAATCCAATGATTGGTTACCGTGGCGCCGCGCGTTATATTTCAAAAGACTTTAGAGAATGCTTTGCACTTGAATGTGAAGCGATAAAGCGTGTGCGTAACGACATGGATTTAACCAATGTTGAAGTGATGATACCTTTTGTTCGAACCTTAGATGAAGCATCACAAGTTATTGATATCTTAGCTGAGCATGGCTTGAAAAGAGGCGAGAATGGTTTGCGCATTATTATGATGTGTGAATTACCATCGAATGCATTGTTAGCAGATCAATTCTTAGATTACTTTGATGGCTTCTCCATAGGATCTAACGATTTAACTCAACTAACACTTGGTTTAGATAGAGATTCAGGGCTCATTGCACATTTATTTGATGAGCGAGATCCTGCGATTAAAATATTACTTTCTATGGCAATTAAAGCATGTAAAGCCCGTGGTAAATATGTGGGTATTTGCGGTCAAGGTCCATCAGATCATGAAGACTTTGCCGCCTGGTTAGTTGAACAAGGCATAGACAGTGTATCGCTTAACCCTGATACTGTTTTACCAACGTGGTTATATTTGGCTGATAAATTAGCATCGGGGAACGCTTCTGCTTAAGTAAATGAGCATGAGTAAAGTAATATGAATAAAGGAAAATGATGGGTATATTCGAACGTTATTTATCAGTATGGGTTGCAATCAGCATTGTTGCAGGTGTTACTTTAGGTGTTGCTTACCCACCTCTTTTTGAGTTGATTGCCAAGCTAGAAGTTGCACATGTCAATGTAGTTGTTGCCGTTTTTATATGGGTAATGATTTATCCCATGATGGTGCAAGTAGACTTTTCAACCATTAAGGAAGTAGGTAAAAACCCGAAAGGACTTGTTTTAACCTTGATTATTAACTGGCTGATAAAACCATTTTCAATGGCGGCATTAGGCTGGTTATTTTTCGAAGGTATTTTTGCTAATTTCGTTTCTCCTGAAACAGCGCAAGAATATATTGCAGGAATGATTCTACTAGGTGTTGCCCCTTGTACCGCGATGGTATTTGTCTGGTCGCAACTAACCAAGGGTGATGCTAATTACACCTTAGTTCAGGTCTCGGTGAACGATATCATTATGATTTTTGCTTTTGCACCTATTGCAGGGCTACTGTTAGGTGTTTCAGATATTCATGTACCTTGGAATACCTTATTTATCTCAGTTGTTTTGTATGTATTACTGCCTTTAGTTGCAGGCATACTAACAAGAAAAAGACTGAATAACTCAGGGCGAAATGAACTAAAGATAACTGAATTGTTAAGTAAGCTTAAACCATTTTCTATAGGTGGTTTACTCGCAACTGTTGTGCTACTTTTTGGATTTCAAGCCAATACTATTATTGAACAGCCTATTAATATCGCGTTAATTGCTATCCCTTTAATTATACAAACTTACGGCATATTTATCATTGCTTACGCCATTGCGGTGAAGCTAAAATTAAAACATAACATCGCAGGACCCGCCTCATTAATCGGCGCATCAAACTTTTTTGAGTTGGCTGTAGCCGTTGCAATTTCTTTATTTGGTTTACATTCTGGCGCGGCATTGGCAACGGTTGTTGGTGTGTTAGTAGAAGTACCCGTAATGTTGTCACTTGTCGTAATTGTTAACAAAACAAAGCACTGGTTTGACTAAGGTTTAATTGTGGTAGAATATCTGAACCTTTGAATACTCCCTGTTGAGGAGTATTCAAAGGAGATAAAGTTTAGTATGACTAAAGGGTTTTAGACTAAGCACATTCTTGTTCCCACAAGTTTATTTCTTGTGCTTCATATTCTGCTTTGCAATGCGCTTCATCTTGTAAGCTATCCAAGTAACCAGGTATTACTTCCCAGCCCTCTAAGTCAACTACGTTAGCGGTTTCAATTCTATTTTTTAAAAGTGACGCTACCTCAAATGTTAACGTTGTAGATAATTTTAATGTAATTTTATCTTCTGGATTATAGATAACAACAAGCCAATTATCTTCAAGAAATGCTTCATTTGTACTCGCTAAAACAGTTACTATATATCTCGCTTTTTTAAGGTTAAATTTTCTTAAGTAGTATTTCATAATAAACTCCGTAGTGTATTATTTACTCATGTTTATCGAAGCAAGCTCTGTACCAGCGTCATATTTTGGGCGAAAATCTCTTGTTAAATAAACCAGTAGATACTAGCGGATAATATGAAAAACATGTTGAATAACAATGAACAGTTTGTTCAGCTAATCATTAATAATGTTTGTGTAAATAAATTTAAGAAAATCTTATTATTTTTTAAAGAAGTAAAGCGAAAGTCAAAATATTGTTGTTTTGAAGTACTAAACGAGGTTGTTTTGTGAGTCATGAAAAAACGCAGAACGAGAGGGCATGTCACACTGACGTCACAATCAAATTTTGGCAGCGCTTTGGGTGAAATTGATAAAAATGATTCTTGAATAAAAAATGATAAATAAATGAAAATTATTGGTGACGGAGTATTTTTGTAATGCTTAATTGGGATGTTTTTATTTGTGACATAAAATGACGTCACACAGGGTGGTCTGAGTGTTTTTTGAAAGAGGCTTGATTGTAAGTGTTTATTTTGAAAAGGTATGTATTGGTTGCGGGAGCCAGATTTGAACTGACGACCTTCGGGTTATGAGCCCGACGAGCTACCAGGCTGCTCCATCCCGCGTCCGAATGAACTCCTAAAAGGTATTAAGAAGAAAGCCCTAAAGGTTGTAATTCTCTTTAGAAGAATTGGTTGCGCGAGCCCATATCTTTCGAAGAGGGAACTGACGACCTTACATTTTATACTTTAGTAAAAAGTTGGTTGCGGGAGCCAGATTTGAACTGACGACCTTCGGGTTATGAGCCCGACGAGCTACCAGGCTGCTCCATCCCGCGTCCGAATGGTTTAACTAATTTAAGTTAGTTAAACAAGCCAAGTACTTTTAATTCTACTTAGGAATATCCCCTGAGCTAGTAGCCCTGAGAACGAGGCGTATAATAAGGACACAGCTAAAAGAAAGCAAGCTATTTCTTCAATATTATACCGTTCGCCTAATTGTTATACAGTTTGTTGTCTTATTCCTCTTTTAGGCACAAAATTTCAATATTTTAGTAAATTTGAGTCGATTTTCTAATTAAATGTCCTTGTATTGTCATTCTGCAGTATCTTTTGTTTATGTAAGGCGTATCTTTCGCTATAATTGCGCGCACAGATGATAGTCAAATTCAAAGCGCTATTAATTCACCCTTTAAAGTCAAGCCATGGTTCAGCGTTTTGAGCAACCAATGGTTAGGAAACACACAATGCAACAATTTTTAGCGTTAACATCCCCCGGTATCGGTGTTTTACTTTGTGATGAAATTAGAAACCTTGGCGGAGAAAGTGTGACTGAAAAGCCTGAAGGTGTTCATTTCCAAGCAAGTATAGAACTTGGGTACAAGATATCGTTATGGACACGTTTAGCTACGAGAATCATGCTTAAGATAGGTGAGGGTGAAGCGAAAGACAAAGACGAGCTTTTTAAAGCGGCAAGTTCGGTGAATTGGGTTGAACAGTTTTTACCTGAAACCAGTTTTTCGATAGATTTTGTAGGTTACAGCGAAGAGATTCGAAATAGTCAGTTTGGCGGGCTTACCGTTAAAGATGCTATTGTCGACCAGTTTAGAGACCAAGGTTTTGAAAGACCGAATGTAGACAAGAAATCACCAGAAATTAGCTTTCAAGCGAGGTTGTTAAAAGATCATGTAACCTTGTATTTAGATTTCTCTGGACGAGGTTTGTTCCAACGTGGTTATCGTGAGCATTCAGGTGCAGCCCCTTTGAAAGAAAACCTGGCGGCTGCTTTAATAATTCGTTCAGGTTGGTTAAACGACACAAGCAAGCCACTACTTGACCCAATGTGTGGTTCAGGCACCATTTTAATTGAAGCCGTATCGATGGCGACTCATCAAGCTCCTTCATTGAGCAGAGCTTCTTGGGGTTTTGATGCGTGGTTAAAGCATGATTTACATTGCTGGGAAGAAATTTTAGCATCAGCGATTGAAAGCTCTGAAAAGGCATTAGAGCAACCAGGTGTTAAAAACATCAGAGTATTCGGTGTAGATTTAGACGATCGCGTTCTAAGAACGGCACAACAAAATGCTCGTAATACACACTTGCAACGCTTTATTGAGTTTAAATGCCAAAATACCAACACACTTAATAATACCTTTGGACAAGCGGGTACCATATTATTTAACCCTCCTTATGGTGTGCGTATTGGTGAGTTACCTGAATTAGTAGAAACATTTGTTTTGTTTGGCCAAAAATTGAAAACACAATTTGCCGATTGGCGCGTGTCTATTTTAACCGCCAATGTTGATTTACTTGCGATGCTTAAGTTGTCGAGTTTCAAACGTTATAAATTTAAAAATGGACCGCTTGATTGTCAGTTTGCTTTATATGATATGGATGAAAAGCAGATAGGAAAAGATGCTTTAAACCCACAATCTAACTTTGCGGAACAAGACAGTGATTTTGCCAACAGGCTGAAGAAAAATCGTAAGAGTCTGAAAGGTTGGTTAAAGTCAGGAGATGTAACATGCTATCGTTTATACGATGCAGATATTCCAGAATATAATGTAGCCATCGATGTATACGGCGACTATTTAGTCATTCAAGAATATGCCGCGCCTAAAACGATTGAAAGTGACAAAGCACAAAAGCGTTTGCAAGAAGTTATTTACTGGGCACCTAAAGTCCTTGAAGTACCTACCGACAAAGTTGTACTTAAAACAAGAGCAAAACAAAAAGGTAAGAACCAATACGAACGTGTTGATAAGTCTAAGCAAGCCATTACGGTTCAAGAACATGGTGCTTTATTTAAAATTAACCTATGGGATTACCTTGATACCGGCTTGTTTTTAGATCACCGCAAAACAAGACAAATTATTGCCAAAAAATCGAAAGGTAAATCATTATTGAACTTGTTTGCTTATACGGGATCTGTTTCTGTGCAAGCGGCATTACATGGCGCCAGTTCAATTACCACAGTTGATATGTCGAATACCTATTTAAATTGGGCGCAAGACAACTTTGCTTTAAATAAGTTGTCGGGTCATAAATATGAGTTTATTCAGGCTGACTGTTTAGATTGGTTGAAAAAGAATACCAATAAATTTGATGTTATTTTTATAGACCCACCTACTTTCTCTAACTCAAAGCGCATGGAAGATAGTTTTGATGTGCAACGCGACTATATGGATATTATCAGCGATGCGTTAAAGTCGTTGGCTCGTGGCGGTGAGATATTTTTTACTAACAATAAGCGTAATTTCAAAATTGATTTCGATGCTTTAGACAAACTTGGATTACAAGCAACCGCAATGTCGGATGTAACACGAGATAAAGATTTTGCTCGAAATAAACATATTCACAACAGTTGGTCGATTAAACGTAAAGCGGCTTAAAGGGTAAACGTGTGAAAAAATATAATCTTTATGGTAGTGAAGGCTGTCATTTGTGTGATGACGCGTTAACACTTTGTGAAAAAGTTATTGAGGCCAATGAGCTAGACGTAATCGATATAGTAGATCAAGAAAAAGTAAGCCATGAAACTCGAACCTTAGTTGAGTTGTATGGCGTTCATATTCCCGTGTTCGAAGTGCTAAGCAGTAATGAAAAGCTATTTTGGCCATTTACAGCACAACAAATTAAAGAGTTAATATAAGTAATGGAATTATTAAGAATAGCTAACGGCGAATTAGCCTTTGGTGAAGATAAAATTTTAGATGGCACAGATTTAAGTGTTCAAACAGGTGAACGTATTTGTTTGGTAGGCCGCAATGGAGCGGGCAAATCTACCTTAATGAAAGTGTTGATGGGTTTACAAAACTTAGATGATGGCCAAATTCTAAAGTCGAGTACTATGCAGCTTGCTATGTTAGAGCAAGATCCACCTGAGTCTACCGATATCAGTGTTTTTGATTATGTCGCCCAAGGCGTGAAAGAAAATGCTGACCTTATTAAAAGCTACCATCATTTAATTCACTTGGTGACCGATGATCCTAGTGAAAAAAACTTAAATAAACTAGCTAACATTCAAGATAAGTTAGAACAAGCAAATGCTTGGCAAGACGAACAACGCATTGAACAAGTACTTAGTACATTAAAACTTAACCCTGATGATCAAGTTAGCGATTTAAGTGGTGGTTGGTTAAGAAAAGTAGCTTTGGCTAAATCATTGGTAACAGCGCCTGATATTTTGCTACTTGATGAGCCTACCAACCATTTAGATATTGCCAGTGTGTTGTGGTTAGAGAAGTTTTTGAAAGACTTCGCCGGTACCATTATTTTCATTAGTCATGATAGAGCGTTTATTCGTGGTTTATCTACGCGTATTCTTGATTTAGACCGTGGACAATTAAAAAGCTACCCGGGCGATTACGATCTTTACATTGAACAAAAGCAACACGACTTACAAGTTGAAGAGCAACAAAATTCTTTGTTTGATAAAAAACTTGCTGAAGAAGAGGTTTGGATCAGACAAGGTGTTAAGGCAAGAAGAACACGTAACGAAGGGCGTGTCCGTTCATTAGAAAAATTGCGTTTAGAGCGTACAGCAAGACGTGATGTAAGAAACCAGAGTACGATGAATATTACTCAAGGTGATCGCTCTGGGAAACTTGTTTATGAAGCGGAAGACGTATGCGTAGCATTTGACGATAAAGTTGTAATTAAGAACTTAAACTTGCTTATTAGTCGTCATGACAGATTAGCGTTAATTGGCGCTAACGGTACGGGTAAATCGACGCTTATTAAATTGATTATGGAAAAACTCGCCGCGACGAGTGGTAAAATGCGCTCAGGTGTTAATTTAGATGTCGCCTATTTTGACCAACACAGAGAAGCGCTTGATTTAAACTTGACCGTTCAAGAAATTGTAGGTGAAGGTAAACAAGAAGTTGAAGTGAACGGTAGACCTCGTCATGTGCTTGGCTATCTTCAAGACTTTTTGTTTAGCCCAAAACGAGCAAGAACTCCCGTAAGAGCACTTTCAGGTGGAGAGAAAAACAGATTACTTTTGGCAAGACTCTTTTTACGACCTAGTAATTTATTGATTCTGGATGAGCCAACCAACGATTTGATTAATATGCCCTGTACCATCAAAGTAAAGGCAAGTGTTTACGCAATTATTAACAAAATCTCGATCATGGCTAACTAAAATAACGGTTCCTGCGTAATTTGCAACAACTTCTTCTAATAACTCTAACGTTTCGATATCTAAATCGTTCGTTGGCTCATCCAGAATCAATAAATTACTAGGTCGTAAAAAGAGTCTTGCCAAAAGTAATCTGTTTTTCTCACCGCCCGAAAGTGCTCTTACGGGAGTTCTTGCTCGTTTTGGGCTAAACAAAAAGTCTTGAAGATAGC
>JAWUXK010000116.1:0-16898 GCA_034111385.1 Colwellia sp.
TGACATGTTAGAGCTTGAAATGGACATGGAAGCCGATTTAGGTATCGACTCGATTAAACGTGTTGAAATCTTAGGAGCTGTTCAGGAAACTATTCCAGATTTACCAGAGCTTAACCCAGAAGACTTAGCTGAGTTACGTACCTTAGGTGAAATCGTTAGTTACATGCAATCTAAAGTATCACCTACTGAGCCAACACCACCAGGCGCCAAAGCAGCTGTACCGGTAACAGAGAATACAACTGAACCAGCGGCTGATTTTCAAGGGGCACCCAGTGCGACTGTTGCATTAACGGTTTTATCGTCAATTAATAAAATTGTTCAGGAAGTGAGTGGTGCTAATGCACTCATCGTTGACGATGGTACCGGCGCAGCTGTTGCGTTAAGTGGAAAACTCGTGAAAGCGGGTTGGAATGTTACCGCATTAAAACCTAACTGGGTGACGGTTAACTCGAAAAAGGCTTTTGCCAAGTCAGTGAATGTTATTGAAATTGGTAACAGTGATAAAACACTTGATGAAGGGCAAGTGAACGGAATTATTGAGCAAAATGAACAGCTTGATGCAGTCATTTATCTACAATCTAGTAATCCTGTAGATGCTATCGCTTACCCAGAAGCGGCAAAACAAGGCTTAATGCTAGCATTTGTATTGGCTAAGTTATCTAAAGTAAAAGCAGCAACAAAAGCTCGTGCTTCATTTATTGTAGTCACACGTCAAGGTGGTGCTTTAGGTTTCGCCAATAGCGACGAAAGCGCTACACCGGTTAAAGCTGATACGAATGCTGATTTAGTGCAAGCAGGTTTAGCCGGCTTGGTTAAAACCATTAACCATGAATGGAATGCTGGTGATGATAGCGTATTCTGTCGTGTTATTGATTTCTCAGCTAAATTAGCAGCAGATAAAGCGGCGACGATGATTAGTGATGAGTTACTTGATATCGACACTAGCTTTGTTGAAGTAGCGTATGACACAGATAACTTAAGCAACAATATTGGTACACGTTTAACCTTAACAGGTGTTGCTACCGATAGTTATCAGTTAACGGCAGGCGAAAGTATTAATAGCGATTCAGTATTTTTAGTGAGTGGTGGCGCAAAAGGCGTAACCGCACATTGTGTAATAGAAATAGCGAAACAATATCAGGCTAAGTTTATTTTATTAGGGCGCTCAACGTTTGATGATAATGAGCCAAGCTGGGCGAAAGATATTTCCGATGAAGTCGCGCTGAAAAAAGCCGCGATGCAAGCCTTAATTGCTGCTGGTGATAAGCCTACACCGGTTAAAGTGACACAATTTGTTCGCCCAGTATTAGCAAACCGTGAAATAGCACAAACGTTAAATGCAATTAAAGCGGCCGGCGGTCAAGTACAATACGTTGCGGCCGATGTGACCAACAGCATTGATGTTGCTGCTGCAGTTGCACCTATTACCAAAGAGCTTGGTGCAGTGACGGGTATTATTCATGGCGCAGGTGTTTTAGCTGATAAGTTTATTGAGCAAAAAACACTTGAAGAATTCAACGCGGTTTACACCACTAAAATTGATGGTTTGCTTTCTTTATTAGCGGCAACCAATACGGAAAATGTTAAACACTTAGTGTTGTTTTCATCAGCGGCAGGCTTCTACGGAAACCCGGGCCAATCTGATTATTCAATTGCTAACGATATTTTAAACAAAACCGCTTATCGCTTTAAAGCGTTAAACCCAAATGCTCAAGTGCTTAGTTTTAACTGGGGGCCTTGGGATGGCGGAATGGTAACACCAGAGCTGAAACGCATGTTTAATGATCGAGGTGTTTATATCATTCCACTTGATGCTGGCGCTCAATTATTAGTAAGCGAATTGGCAGCAAATAATAACCGTTGTGCGCAAATTTTAGTGGGTAATGACTTGTCTAAAGATCAGAAAGAAGATCAAGCAGGTACTGCTGTAAAAAAGCCACAAGTTAGTCGCTTAAATGTCAGTGTTAATAAAACACTGTTAGCGACTAACAATACGTTTTTAGCCGATCATACTATTGGTGATGATAAAGTTTTCCCAACAGTATGCGCGATTGCTTGGATGCGTGATGCCAGTGAAAAAGCTTACCAAGGTTATCATTATCAAGGTTTAGAAAATTATAAATTATTCAAAGGCATTATCTTTGATGGCAGCGAAGCCAGCGAATATCAAATTGAGATGAACGCAACGGTTGTTAGTGAAGGCGAAAGTTTAGTCGTTGATACTAAAATCTCGAGCATTAATGCTCAAGGAAAAGTTGCCTTTCATTATGGCGCTCAACTGACTTTAGTTAGCCAGCGTAAAGTTAGCCCTAAGGTTACTTTAGCGTTACCAACCTCGGCTGAAGATGCGAAAGCACTTTATAGCAATGGGACGTTATTTCACGGCCCTAGCTTGCAAGGCATTAGTGAAATACTTGAATGTAATGCAGAAAGCTTATTATTGCGTTGCCAAGTACCAACTGTTGCTACTGAAAAGCAAGGTGATTTCCCGTTAAGCTTCTCGGGTAATCAAAGTAATATTTTTGCCAACGATATAGCCTATCAAGCGATGTTAGTTTGGGCGAAGAAAGAGTTAGGGCTGGGTAGCTTACCGTCAAGTACGCAAAGTTGGACAGTGTATCGTGAAGTAATGCTCGGTGAGTGTTTTTACTTGCAATTAACGGTTGTTAAAAGCTCAGGTAAAGGTAAACAACGCGGTGCATTAACGGCAGATATGCAATTAATCAGCGAAAACAATGAAGTATTGAGCGAGATAACGTCAGCTAAGGTTACCGCTAGTGCTAATTTAAATGATTTGTTTTTGCCCAAAGCGCTTAGCGAGAAGGCTCTTGCTGAGAAAGAAGTGTAATGGTAATGAATAATTACAGTAGTGCCATTATTGGGCTTGATGCTCAGTTTGCTAATCAAAGTGGTTTTCAACAAGATATTGATCGGGTTGAGCGTGCGCTTTATCTCGGTAAAGAGCAAAGTAAATCCCAAGAAAATGAAAAGGCCAATACGGAAAATTTAGCAATTACCTTAAGTGATTGCCATAAAGCCGTTGCCCGTATGGCATCAGCCAATCAAGTAAATAGCTCTGATGTTAAAATAGTAATTATTTCGCAAAATGCAGATATTGAGGTGTTCAGTTTTGTTACTGCTAGCTCTGAAGCAACAACAGTCGACAATGTTATTCTCGTCGGTTCGTTAGCGCAAGCACTGGTTCATATTGATTCATTGATTGCTCAAAATAACTTAGTCGCGCTAGTTGGCGTGAATTTAACTGAGTATTCTGTTGAGCAAATAGCGGAAAATGAACAATCATCACTTGCCACGGTTAGCTTTGATCAAAGCTTTAATGGCTATCAATCCTGCGGAGGTGTAGCCGCGTTATTGTTTTCATCTATTGGTTTTGCTCAAGCCAATAACAGTTACGTTTACTCATGGCTAAAAAGTTTTGCTGTGGGTGATGATATTCACTTAACTAGCCAATCCGCCTTGCAAAAGGCAGCCGTTCAGTCGAGTGATATTGGCCTCGTTGAAGTCTCGGCATTAGCCGATGATAAGCTTGCTTTACGCGAGTCTACCGGGTTAATTTCAAGCTACGGAAATGATGATAAATTATCAACATCGATCAGCTGTGCTCGCAGTGTTACCGGTGAAGGTAAAGGCTTTTCGCAAGTATTAGGGTTGTTACGCACCATTATCGCGATACAGCAACGTTATATTCCAGCCATTAGTGATTGGCAACAGCCACAAGAAAACGAGCTAGGGAAATGGCAAGAATCCAATTTTTACTTACCAACAGAGTCTCGTCCTTGGTACCCGCACGTTGATGGTAGCGCTCATTTAGCCGCATACAGTTGTTTAACAGAAAGTTGCGCAAAAGAAGAAAATGATTATTGTCACCTAGTGTTAGCTGAAAATAAAGCGACTAGTACATCTGAAAAGCATCCAGCGGATGATATTCGCCATAATGGTTTTATCGCCTGTAGTGATTTACAACTAGTATTAATTAGCGGTAATGATCAACAAGCCTTATTAACAAAATTAGCAGCACTTGACGCTAAACTTGAGACGAGCGAAGCGACTATTAAAGAGATCGCCCTAGACTGTTTTGACGCTTATCAATCAACTGACGCTGAATGTTCGTATACCGCTTCTTTGTTGTGTGAATCAAAAACAGAGCTAATTAAAGAAGTACAATTAGCCAAAGTAGGCATTGTTAGTGCACTTTCACCAGATAATGCTAACAATGAGTGGCGTACACCTAAAGGTAGCTATTTTAGTGCTACACCAGTAAATTCTGATGAAAAAACGAATAACGTCACTTTTTTATATCCAGGCATTGGCGCTACGTATGTTGGTTTAGGGCGTGATTTATTTCATCTTTTCCCTGAAATCCATCAAGACGTTGCCGATTTAGCTGATGATATTGGCGCTAGCTTAAAAGATCGCCTATTAAACCCGCGCACGATTATTCGCCCAGATTTTAAAGAACTCAAACAACTTGATTTAAATTTGCGTGGCAGTTTAGCTGACATTGCTGAAGCAGGCGTTGGTTTTGCTTGTGTTTTTACTAAAGTGTTTGAAAATGTATTTAAGGTAAAGGCTGATTACGCCACCGGTTATTCAATGGGCGAAGTGAGTATGTACGCAGCACTTGGCGCTTGGCAGCAGCCGGGTTTAATGAGTGCGCGTTTAGCTAACTCAGAGACCTTTAATCACCGCCTTTGTGGTGAGTTATTAACACTGCGTGAACATTGGGGCTTGGATGAAAGCACCCAAGATGAATTGATTTGGGAAACTTACACCATTAAGGCAACGCTTGATGAGGTCATTACAGCTAGTGAAGGGGAAGAGCGTGTTTACTGTACTATCATCAATACGCCTGACAGCTTATTACTTGCAGGGTACCCAGAAGATTGTTTACGAGTTGTTAGCAAATTAGGCGTGCGCGCCATGCCGCTTAATATGGCTAATGCCATTCATAGTGCGCCAGCGAATAAAGAATATGAAGACATGGTTGAGCTATATACCATGGATGTTACGCCACGTTTAACAACGAAGATGTATTCAAGCTCTTGTTATTTACCCGTACCACAACTGAGCAAAGCCATTGCCCATAGTGTGGCAAAGTGTCTTTGCGATCGAGTGGACTTTCCTCGTTTAGTTAATACCTTGTACGACAAAGGTGCACGGGTATTTATTGAAATGGGACCAGGGCGTTCATTGTGTAGTTGGGTTGATAAAATCTTAGATTTTACTGCTGAATCACCCGTTGATTCTACCAATGATAGCGAAAGTATTAACAAAGCACGTGTTGCTGTACCGGTAAATGCTAAAGGTACTAGTGATGAATTAACGTATTTAAGAGCAATTGCAAAATTAACTAGCCACGGTGTGAAGCTTGATCTTCAAACCCTGTTTACTGGCTCGATTATTGTCAATAACGCTAAAAAAGAATTATAAAACTTTCGAGGAAAGTATGGAAAATATTGCTGTAGTAGGTATTGCTAATTTGTTCCCAGGATCTTCTGCGCCAGAAGAGTTTTGGCAACAGTTGCTAGAAAAACAAGATTGCAGAAGCAAAGCAACCATTGAACAAATGGGCGTGGAGCCTGACAAATATACCGGTAAAAAAGGTGATACCGATAAGTTTTATTGTGTGCACGGCGGTTATATTCGAGACTTTGATTTTGATGCCAGCGCTTTTGTTTCAGGCAAGGCTCAAAACGCAAATGATTTAACAACCGAGTATTTAAACCAGTTAGATGATTTAAATCAGTGGGCATTATACGTTACCCAACAGGCATTAACTGATGCCGGTTATTGGGGCAGTGATAAACTTGAAAGTTGTGGCGTAATTTTAGGAAATTTATCGTTTCCTACAAAATCGTCTAATCACTTATTTATGCCGCTTTATCATCAAGTGGTGGATGGTGCTTTAAAACAAGTATTGAATAACGACTTTCAGCTAAGTCACTTTTCTGATACCGACATAGCACAAAATGATATTCATGCAGATAACGCCTTAGTTGCCGGTTATCCGGCAGCGCTTCTTGCTAAAGCAGCGAGGCTTGGCGGTACACACTTTGCACTTGATGCCGCTTGTGCTTCAAGTTGCTACTCTGTGAAGTTAGCGTGTGATTACTTACATACGGGTAAAGCTGACATGATGTTAGCGGGGGCGGTGTCTGGCTCTGACCCTATGTTTGTGAATATGGGTTTTTCAATTTTCCAAGCCTACCCAGCCAATAATATTCATGCCCCGTTTGATAAAAACTCGCAAGGTTTATTTGCCGGTGAAGGCGCAGGCATGATGGTTCTTAAACGCCATAGTGATGCGGTACGTGATGGTGATAAAATTCACGCTATTATTAAAGGCGGCGCTTTATCAAATGATGGTAAGGGCGAATTTGTACTAAGTCCGAATACCAAAGGACAAGTGCTCGTTTATGAACGCGCTTATGATGATGCCGGTGTTGACCCGCGTGATGTCGATTACATTGAATGTCATGCCACGGGTACGCCTAAAGGTGATAACGTTGAGCTCGGCTCAATGGATACCTTTTTTAGTCGCTTTCCGCGAGAAAATGGTAACAAACCACTACTTGGCTCAGTAAAGTCTAACTTAGGTCACTTGCTAACAGCAGCAGGCATGCCGGGCATGACCAAAGCAATTTGGGCACTAAATGAAGCAAAAATTCCTGCAACCATTAACTTAAATGAACCACTACGCTCAAAAAATGGCTATTTAACTGGCGAGCAAATGCCGACAGAAACTATTGATTGGCCACAAGAAAATAACCTTAAGCCGCGTACTGCGGGTGTGAGTGTTTTCGGTTTCGGTGGCTCTAATGCGCATTTGGTTTTACAAGAGCCAACCCAAACGCTAACACCGGTAACGAGTGTTGCAAGCGCACGAGAATCGTTAGCGATCATTGGCATGGATGCACATTTTGGTGGTGCTAAAGATTTAGCTAGCTTTAAAGCGTTGATCGAAACAGATGGTAATACCTTTAGAGAATTACCAACTAAACGTTGGAAGGGCATTGAACAAAATAGTGACGTGATGAATGCGCTATCTTTAAGCAAAGCGCCTAAAGGGGGCTATGTTGAAGAGTTTGATATTGATTTCTTACGTTTCAAAGTACCGCCAAACGAACAGGATTGCTTAATTCCACAGCAGCTAATGATGATGAAAGTTGCAGATAATGCGGCAAAAGACGCTGGCCTTAAAGAAGGTAGTAACGTTGCGGTATTAGTGGCTATGGGCATTGAGTTGGAACTTCATCAATACCGTGGTCGAGTAAACTTAAGCACGCAAATTGAAGAAAGCTTATTACAGCAAGGCGTTACTTTAAGTGATGAGCAACGTGAAACACTGACCAGTATTGCCAAAGATGGCGTTGCTTTTGCTGCACAGCTTAATCAATACACCAGTTTTATTGGCAATATTATGGCGTCACGTATTTCTGCTTTATGGGATTTTTCAGGCCCAGCGATTACTCTATCAGCAGAAGAAAACTCTGTTTATCGTTGTGTTGAATTGGCAGAAAACTTATTCCAAACCTCAGACATTGATGCCGTTATTATTGCGTCGGTTGATTTAGCGGGCTCATTAGAAAATATTACCCTAAGACAACATTATGGCAATGTATCCGTTGAAGGAAAAACACAAAGCAATATACTTAACCAAGAACAATGGCTTGTGGGTGAAGGCGCAGCGGCTTTTGTTGTTAAGCCAACTTCAAAAGTCACTGAGCAGCAAATCTACGCTAACATTGACAGCCTAAGTTTTGCTAATGGTTTTGATGAAGCGTCTATCACTAAAGCGGCAAATAAGTCATTAGCACTTGCGGGAATTACTGCCGCCGATATTAGTCAAGTAGAAGCACATGCCAGTGGCTTTGGCCGTGAAAATGCGGCAGAAAGCCAAGCGTTACCGAAACTATACTCAGGTAAAGCAATCAGCTCAGTTAAAAATAATATTGGTCATACTTTTAACGCATCAGGTATTGCCAGTATTGTTAAAACAGCGCTTATTTTAGATAAACGTACTACGGCAAAATCAGCCATTGCGATAAGCGGTTTAGGTAAAGACGAAAGTTGCGCGCATTTGATCTTATCATCGAGCCAATATGCCCATCAGGCAGCCCCTGCACCAACAGGAAAGCAACGTCCTCAATTAATTAAAACCATTAGTTTGGGGGGGAATTCAATCTTTGATGCAATTACTAGCCAAAGTCAAAGTGCTGAAATGGCAACTATCAAACAAGCATTCACGGGCAAAGCATTAGCACAGGTTAAGCAAGGTATTAACTTGAGTAATCTAGCGCCTAAAGCGGTTAGTCAATTAACAGCTCAGGAGCAGGTTCAAGAACTTGCTCAAGAAAATATTTCGAGCACAACTCAAGCCAAAGCACGATCAACAATCGTTACTGGAGCACAAGTGAAAAATATCTCTCAAGCGACTCAGAAACAAAATGTCGATGTTAAACATCAGGCGAGTAAAGAAATTTATCAAGAATCAGCGACACATCAAGCATTTCTAAACACACGCCAAGTGGCAGGGCAGCAAATTTCTAAGCTGATAGAAATGCAAGCTAATGTCAGTGCTAATAGCGGATTTCAAGTACCTGCGTATAACATTGAATCACAGCCTATAGCTACGCAAGCGCCAGCACTATCGGTGGTTAGCGAAAATTCACATACGGATGATTTAATTGCGATTAATGAACATTGGGCGAACGAATCAGGCTTTCAAATAAAAGGGCCTGACGGATATCATTATCCACCATTACAACTTGAAGAACGCTTTAATCAACCGAAAGATATCATTTGGGATACAGATGATTTAGTTGAATTTGCTGAAGGTGATATTGGCAATGTATTTGGTGAAGAGTATCGTATTATTGATAGTTACTCACGCCGCGTTCGTTTGCCAACGACTGATTACTTGTTAGTTTCACGTGTTACTGAACTTGAAGCGACAGTAAATGAATATAAAAAATCATACATGTGTACAGAGTATGACATTCCTGTAGATGCGCCATTTTTAATTGATGGGCAAATTCCATGGTCAGTATCGGTAGAATCAGGTCAATGTGATTTATTATTAATTTCTTACATAGGTATTGATTTTCAAGCCAAAGGTGATCGGGTTTATCGGTTACTTGATTGCCAGTTAACGTTCCTAGAAGAAATGGCGTTTGGCGGTGAAACACTACGTTATGAAATTCATATTGATTCTTACGCTAAAAACGGTGAGCAATTATTATTCTTCTTCCACTACGATTGTTATGTTGGCGATAAAAAAGTACTAATCATGCGTAATGGTTGTGCTGGCTTCTTTACTGACGATGAATTAAAAGATGGTAAAGGGGTAATTCTCAATGATAAAGATAAAGCGCAATTAGCCAACGCGAAGAAAACCTCATTTGCCCCATTGATGAATCGTACGCGTGATATTTACGATTACAATGACATGATGAAATTGGTTAATGGTGATGTTGCGGCTTGTTTTGGTAGTGAATATGACCAACAAGGTCGTAACCCTTCATTGAAATTTTCATCAGAAAAATTCTTGATGATTGAGCGTATTACTAAAGTAGACTCTACTGGTGGCCATTGGGGCTTAGGCTTATTAGAAGGCCAAAAAGATTTAGATCCGAACCATTGGTATTTCCCTTGTCACTTTAAAGGTGATCAAGTCATGGCTGGCTCATTAATGAGTGAAGGTTGTGGTCAAATGGCGATGTTCTTTATGTTGTCATTGGGTATGCATGCCAATATGAATAATGCACGTTTCCAGCCTATGCCGGGTCAATCGCAAACGGTACGTTGTCGCGGCCAAGTGCAGCCTCAACACAACACCTTAACGTATCGTATGGAAGTGACTGAAATGGGTATGGACCCATATCCTTATTTAAAAGCAAATATTGATATTATTCTTAATGGTAAAACCGTGGTCGATTTCCAAAACTTAGCGATGATGATTTCAGAGCAAGATGAGAACTCTCCTTACCCAGTAAGTTTGCCAGATAATGTGAAATTAGTAAGCCATAGTGCTGCTAATGAAAGCGCAAGTGTTACTAACATTACCGTAAATAATGCAGAGCTTGATGAGCGTGGTATCGAACCATTTAAGCATATTGAACGTCCGTTAATGAAGGTAATGTCAGATCTTAATGCACCAAAAGAAAAGGGTGTTACCCCTATTCAGCATTTTGAAGCGCCAATGGTTGCTGGACAAAACCGTGTTCCTAACCAAGCACCATTTACGCCATGGCACATGTTTGAATTTGCTACCGGTAATATTTCAAAATGTTTTGGTCCTGACTTTGATGTGTATGAAGGCCGAATTCCGCCGCGTACGCCATGTGGTGATTTACAAGTAGTTACTCAAGTGGTTGAAGTACAAGGTACACGCCTTGATTTGAAAAAGACCTCTAGCTGTATTGCAGAATATTTTGTGCCAAGCGATGCATGGTATTTTACTAAAAACAGTGTTGATAACTGGATGCCGTATTCATTAATTATGGAAATTGCATTGCAACCAAATGGCTTTATCTCAGGTTACATGGGCACAACGTTAAAGTACCCAGAAAAAGATTTATTCTTCCGTAACTTAGACGGCAGTGGTGACTTGATCAAACAAGTTGATTTACGCAATAAAACTATTGTTAATAAATCAGTTCTATTAAGTACCACAATGGCTGGCGGCATGATCGTGCAAAGCTTCACGTTTGAGCTTTATGTTAAAAATGAAAGTGCAGCAGCCCAAGCGCTTGAAAGTCATGATTTGTTCTATAAAGGCACCGCGGTGTTTGGTTACTTTGGCGGCGACGCACTAACTAATCAATTAGGCATAGATAATGGCAGAACGACTTATCCATGGTTTGAAGATAACAAAACGCCTAAAGCTGATATTGAAGTCATTGATTTATCTAATCAGGATTTAGCGTTATATAAAGCACCAACCAATAAACCGCACTATAAACTAGCTGGCGGCCAAATGAACTTTATTGATACGGTGTCAATCGTTGAAGGCGGCGGTAAAGCCGGTGTGGCTTATGTGCATGGTGAACGCACCATTGATGCAACTGACTGGTTTTTCCGCTATCACTTCCATCAAGATCCAGTTATGCCTGGTTCATTAGGGGTTGAAGCGATTATTGAATTAATGCAAACCTATGCGCTTAACAAAGATTTAGGTAAAGGTTTCACTAATCCAAGATTTATTGCACCAACAACACTAGTTAAATGGAAATACCGTGGTCAAATCACGCCATTAAATAAACAAATGTCACTAGATGTTCACATTACCGATATCATTCGTGCAGACGGTGAAGTGCGCTTAGTCGGCGATGCGAATTTATCAAAAGATGGCCTACGTATCTACGAAGTGAAAGATATCGTGCTTTCTATCATTGAAGCGTAACTATTATTGAATTATTACTATTTGTTAGTGAAAAGTTAACGCTAACTAATAATGAAAAGAATAACAGGAAAAAATATGTCGAATTTAAGTTTTACCGATAAGAATGCCATTAATTGGGCGTGGAAAGTTGATGATAAAGACGTTAAAAGTAACAATATTGAAATAAAATCTGCCTTAATGGACTTAACTGCCCCTGTGTATGTTGCCAAAAAGGGTAATGAATTTGGTCTAGCAAATGCTACGTCAACTTCTGGTGCTAATGATGTTTTAGCCTTTGCCCAGAAGCTAAACCCTGAAGATTTAGGTGATGAGGCGTATAAAAAACAACATGGTGTTAAGTACGCTTACCATGGCGGCGCTATGGCCAATGGGATTGCTTCTGTTGAGTTGGTTGTTGCATTGGGTAAAGCTGGCTTCTTATGCTCATTTGGTGCAGCGGGTTTAGTGCCTGATGCAGTAGAAGATGCGATTCTCCGTATTCAAGCGGAATTACCGAATGGTCCTTATGCGGTGAACTTAATTCATGCACCAGCCGAAGAAGCGTTAGAGCGCGGCGCGGTTGAGCGCTTTATTAAACTGGGTGTTAAAACTGTTGAAGCGTCTGCCTATTTAGGGTTAACCGAACATATTGTTTGGTATCGTGTTGCTGGCCTTTCAAAAAATGCTGATGGCACTGTGAATATTGGTAATAAAGTGATTGCGAAAGTTTCTCGTACTGAAGTGGGTCGCCGCTTTATGGAACCAGCACCACAGAAGTTCATTGATAAACTATTGGCTCAAGGTAAAATCACACCAGAGCAAGCCGAGCTGTCAAAGCTTGTGCCGATGGCGGATGACATTACCGCTGAAGCCGATTCAGGTGGTCATACTGATAACCGTCCATTCTTAACGTTATTGCCAACAATTATCGCCCTGCGTGATGAAGTGCAAGCGCAATATAACTTCTCACCAGTACTTCGTGTTGGTGCAGGTGGTGGTATCGGTACGCCAGAAGCAACGCTAGCTGCCTTTAATATGGGAGCAGCTTACATTGTACTTGGCTCTGTCAATCAAGCCTGTGTTGAGGCTGGGGCATCTGAATATACGCGTAAATTGCTTGCTAGCGTTGAAATGGCTGATGTGACTATGGCACCTGCGGCAGATATGTTTGAAATGGGTGTTAAATTACAAGTAGTGAAACGCGGTTCAATGTTTGCCATGCGCGCTAAAAAGCTTTATGACTTATACGTTGCTTATGATTCTATCGAAGATATTCCCAGTGATGAGCGAGTGAAAATTGAAAAACAAATTTTCCGTTCAAATTTAGATGATGTCTGGGCAGGCACTGAAGCCTTCTTCCAAGAACGTGATCCAGAAATGTTAGCACGTGCTCAATCAAGTCCTAAACGTAAAATGGCGTTAATTTTCCGTTGGTATTTAGGCTTAAGCTCTCGTTGGTCAAATACCGGTGAGAAAGGACGTGAAATGGATTACCAAATTTGGGCAGGTCCAAGTTTAGGCGCGTTTAATAGCTGGGTAAAAGGCAGTTATTTAGAAGACTACACCCGCCGTGGCGCGGTGGATGTTGCTTTGCATATGCTAAAAGGCGCTGCGTATTTACAACGTGTTAATCAGCTTAAGTTACAAGGCGTAAGTTTATCTACTGAGTTGGCTAGCTATAAAACGTCTGATTAATGTCTCGCTAAATAGCAAATAAACTAAAAAAGGCTGATAACTATCAGCCTTTTTTATGTGTGAATCAAAATTTAGTAAGGAAAATAGAGTGGTTACTTTAAACGAATACCACCTTTTTCAATGGTGATCTTTCCATTTTTCATCAGGTTGCCAATCGTGGCTTTAAAGGTTTTTTTACTCACCCCAAGTATTCTTTTAATTAACTCTGGATCGCTTTTATCATGTAAAGGGCTAAAGCCATCACTGTCTCGTATGTGTTGTAGTAACTTCTCAGCAAAGTCATTGACTTTATTTTTACTGCCGCGAGATAAAATTAGATCTAGTCGACCGTCTTCACGTACTTGTTTGATATAACCTTCAATGTGCTTACCTATACGTAGTGGTTGAAAGATCTCATTGTCGTAAAGTAATCCCCAATGTAAATCGTTTACTATGGCTTTAAAGCCTAAATCAGTTTTTCCACCGATAATTAATTTTACTTTATCGCCTTGCTGATATTCTGCAGGCCAGATGTCGATAAACTTATCTAGTTTACTTGACGCGGCAATTCGCTGGGTACGTTGATCTAGAAAAATGCGTACAAGGTAATATTTGCCTACTTCCATTTCTGAATGTTGTTGGTTATAAGGTACTAGTAAATCTTTCGGTAACCCCCAATCTAAAAAAGCCCCCATTTTATTTACTTGGGCTACCTTCAATGAAACAAATTCACCCACTTGGCCATAGGCTTTTTCTGTTGTGGCCACTAACCGTTCAGCAGAATCAACATAAATGAAAACACGGACATTATCACCTACTTTAGAATCTTCAGGTTTGAAGCGTTTAGGTAGTAATATTTCTCCTAATTCTCCACCGTCAAGGTATATACCACTATCGGTAAGGGCGATGATGCGTAAAGTATTGTATTTGCCTATTTCTGCGTTTAAATCTGGAGTTGATTGTGTCATTGAATTGCCAAGTATAGAAAATGAATAGCCGCTGCTAGGGTGTATAATAACCGATATCGCGGGGTGTTAACTACTTCTTTTCATTTTTGAGGTGAAATTCCTGCGCGGCAATTTTTGTAGCAATATATTCGTTATGCCTAAGGTGTAATAAGTCAGCAATCTTTCTAATAATATGCTCTTCAATACTGGCAAGCTCACCATCGGCATAAGCGACCTTCCATAATAAGGTGACTATTTTTATGCGTTCGTCGAGGGAATAATATTGATTTATTCTTGAAGTAAATTGATAAAAATCACTGGCATTCTCACTTAGTTCGAACGCCTTTTCTAGGATATCACTGACTTCAAGTGGCGTTAGGTTAAATTGGTTTGATAAAATAGTACTAAGTTCATTTTGCTCTGATTCGGTAAAAGCGCTGTCGGCACGCATGACTTCACATAATAAAACAGCACAGCAAATTTCCAGTGAAAGTTCAGAACTTTTTTTCTGCTCAGTTGTCTCTTGTATGTCCGCAATTAACTCGGTAAAAAATGCACTAACTTTATTTAGCATGTGTATTCCTTTGATTACTTATGTATATAATCCGCGCTTAAAGTGCAGATATTTAGTTAAATTACCCATTAACATTTTTAAACAGTATAAAAAGTGGTGAAAAAAACCAAGTTGTTTATACGCTATTTTGTGAAAATTATTTTCTTATAAAATTACAAATAAATTTACTTTGATTAAGTGCTTAAAATATAAGGTTTAATTGCGGATTTATCTTTAGTTGTAAATTTTTAGGTAAACAGGCGCACATATTGTAATAGACGCTTACAACTTTACGAAAATTAGTCATCTCGATTTGGTTATTATTTGTCATATAAAATAGGGAGCTGTTTTATAGCATTGAAATAATTATCGCTAAGTGTGAATGCAGTTGTTAGTTGAAAACTAAGACGTTGTTTTAGTGTTAAATAGATTTTTTAGAGGGATTAAATAGTGGCACACAAAAAACAAATAATAATACCTATCGTCATTTTAGTGACGGGAGTGCTTGCTTTTATTGGGTTCTCTAGTTTAAAGAAACCACCAGAAGAAAAAGCTGAAGTAGATAATACCCCAATCGTTGCAGTAGAAAGTATTGTCGTCGCACCCATGCCGTTATTTGTCAGTTCTTATGGCATAGTTAAACCTAAATATGAAACCTTATTAGTTGCCCAAGTTACGGGTGAAATTGTTGAGTTAAGTGATGTTTTTGTACGAGGAGGCTTTGTTAAAAAAGGGCAATTGCTAGCACGTATTGATCCTAATGATTATCATGCCGCATTGATTGATGCCCAAGCAAATATGGCTTCAGCGCGTGCTGCGTTAGAAAAAGAAGTGGCTCAAGGGAAGGTGGCGGAACAAGAATGGAAACAAATCACCGATACTTCTCCTACCGAATTAAGTTTACGCAAACCGCAGTTAGCGCAAGAATTAGCGCGCGTTAAATCAGCACAAGCAGCTGTGTTACGTGCAGAGCGAAACTTACAACGCACTGAAATCAAAGCGCCATATGACGCCATGATTGATAATCGAATGATTGGTTTAGGCTCTTTTGTTAGTGTGGGTACGCAAATTGGAAAATTACTGGGTACCGCTATTGCCGAAATTCGTTTACCGGTGGCTGATAACCAATTAAAGTTTTTAATTGATCAAGGGCACTTTGCCAAAGTGCAATTGGCAGGGACTTATGCAGGAAAAAATGTTGAATGGTTGGCTAATATCACCCGTAATGAAGGGGTTATTGATGATAAAAGTCGTATGACTTACTTGGTGGCAGAAATTCGAGATCCGTATCTATTAAAAGGAAGTAACACTGAAAAAAGCGTAACAGGCTACAGTGAGTTTAGTCATGTGATACCACTACGTTTTGGCTCTTATGTTAAGGCTGAAATATTGGGCATTGAAATTCCTAATGCCAGTATATTACCTCGTCATTTAGTGATGGGTAAAAAGGTTGCTCTTTTAAGTAATGATTCGACGCTACATTATGCAACGATTGAAATAGTACGCCAACAAGGAGGCAATGTTGTAGTCTCTAGCGGATTAGTTGACGGAGATAGTTTGATTGTCTCCGCGTTAGATTCCCCAGTAGATGGAATGAAACTTACGGTGATTTCTGATATACAGGAACAGCAACCCTCCCTTGATGAAAATACACAAGTGCAAGTTGTTAGTACTGAAAGTGAAGAGAAATAGTGATGACGACACCTTCAGATGATGACCTAACCAACATGGCACTAAAGTCTAGCGGTGATGAACCTTCGAAACAAAAAATAGACACAAGTATAGATACCAATACCGGCATTATTGCTTGGTTTGCACGTAATAGTATTGCGGCAAACTTATTAATGCTGTTTATTTTGATTGGCGGTGGTTTAACGGCGTTAACCATTAACAAACAAATGTTTCCACAAATAGAACTGAATTGGATTTCTTATAATGCCCCATACCCCGGGGCGGCCCCTCAAGAAGTTGAAGAGGGCATTACCATTAAAATTGAAGAAGCATTGAAGTCAGTTCAAGGGATTAAAAGGGCGATAACCTATTCTAATCGAAATTACTCTAGTGGTTGGCTTGAGGTGGAACTTGATTATAACCCTCAAGTGGTACTTGAAGAGGTTAAGTCAGCAATTGATGCCATTGCGAGTTTTCCTGACGGCATGGAACGGATCAAAGTTGAGCGAGAAAAATTTCGTCAAGAAGTGATGTACGTTAGTTTATACGGCGATTTAACGAATGGAGAGTTAAAAGAACTTGGCCGTAAAATTCACAATGAAATTCAGCAACTCCCTGGTATTAGTATCTCTGAGCTATACAGCGGCTT
>JAWUXK010000117.1:0-9652 GCA_034111385.1 Colwellia sp.
ATTAATGTATTGGTTTTAAACAAGGAAGTTACTGATGACAAAAAAATTCATTAGTGCGCCAACCAAGTTGTTGATGCTAATTGTGCCCGCCTTATTGTTTTTAGCTATAGGGGTTTCCGTTTTATCCTTATCTCGCTTGCAAAAAGACTATCAACAATTTCAACAAAGTACCTTAGATCAAGGTCAAGCACAGTTCGCTTTACACAGTGACATTTTACGATCTAAATTAAATGTTTGGTTAGAGTCATTTTCGGAAATAACGCAACTTTCTCAACAGGATGATTTTACCATTTTTGCACAGCAACTTGCTAGGCAAGTCGATGGCTTACAACTAAATTTAAATGTTGAGAATGTCTGGTTGGTCGACGCGAACCACCAAGTACTTTTTTCTACTGATGTCGTTTCAGCAGTGGTACAAGACAATATTGCGCAAGCCTTTAAATTACAGCAGCCAAAACATCAACTTTTTTGTCAAAGCAGTTGTCAATTACTATTAAGCTTACCGCTCCTAAATAATCAAGGAGATGAGGTTGTCATTTCCATGAGCGTTTCGCTGATTGACTTACTCTATGCTATTAATACTTCATTAAAGAGTGATGTTTCGATAATTAGTTTTGCTGTGAATAATGTTGGAACGAATCACGGAGCAAAAATCATTTCAGCCTCTAATATGTCGCTAACCAAAAAACTGCTGGAGAGAAATCACAATGCTGATTTGAGCAGTATTCTGGAAAAAGGATTGCAAAGTGATTTGGCCGAAAAAAGTTATTTAATTAATTTATTGCCTTTAGCTAATAACAATCAACGAGCATTTTATTTAACTTTAATCGATGATGTGACGGTGTTTAAAAATAAAAATGCTAAATATCGACAGCAGTTTTTGATCTCTATCACCGGCATCTTTTTAATTTTGGGTTTTTTTGTTTATTTTGTTGTACGGCCTTTTACTAAGCGCCTTTTACGTTTGTCTGGTGCACTTCCGCTTCTCTCAGACAAAAAATTTGATCAATTTCGACAGGTAAAACTACAAAGGCCCATTTTGTTTTCCGATGAGCTTGATATATTAACTAACTCGGCATTAGAGCTTAGTTATGAGTTAGAGCAGCTGAATATTGAGGTTGAGCAAAAAACTAAAGAATTAGAAAATATCGCAATGTACGATTTACTAACAGGCTTACCCAATCGTAATATGTTGAATTATCAATTACGAAAGTCTCTTGCTAATATTAGTCAATATGGTGGCGGCGTAGCGGTATTATTTTTAGATTTAGATGATTTTAAAAAAGTGAATGATAGTAATGGCCACAGTGAAGGAGATAAACTTTTAATCCAAGCGGCTGAGCGGGTTCGTTTAAGTGTTGGGCGAATTGATTTAGCTTGTCGTTTCGGCGGAGATGAATTTGTCGTTGTACTTGGAAATTTAAAGTCGGTTGATGACGCTGTTATAGTTGCGGATAAATTACTCGCCCAATTTAAAGAGCCTATTAGGCTAGGCTCGAGTATTTTTTATGTCTCAACCAGTATTGGTATTGCTTATACAGAACTTGTTGAAGATAAAGCGGAAGATCTAATTTCTTATGCTGATATTGCTATGTATGAAGCGAAAGATAATGGCGGTGCTCAATACTATGTTTATCATCCGGAAATGTATCAACGCGTTGCACGGCGAGTGATGCTTGAGGGTGAAGTGCGTCAAGCGCTTGCTAAAAAACAATTTAGTTTAAGTTTACAACCACAATTATGTGCAAAAAATAAAAAAGTGTATGGCTTTGAAGCGCTACTTCGTTGGAAGCACCCTGAACGTGGAATGATTTCACCAGAAGATTTCATTCCAATTTTAGAAAACTCTCAACATATGATTGAGCTAGGTTATTGGATTATTAATCGTTGCTTTGAATTGGCTGTAGAGATTAAAGATCACGGGGTAACAGAGGCTAAAATATCAATCAACTTATCTGCCGGGCAGTTTATTGATGTGGATTTACCCAAATTTCTTCAAAGTTTACTGACACAATATATGCTACCAGCACATATGTTTGAGTTAGAGTTAACAGAGCAAACCTTGGTTAAAGATATTGACCATACTATTGCCATTATGAATGAATTAAAAAGTATGGGCTTTACTTTCGCTATTGATGACTTCGGAACCGGTTATTCTTCATTGGCTTATATTAAGAAGATGCCAATAGATGTGATTAAAATTGACCAAAGCTTTGTCTTTGGTATGTTGGAAAACCATGCTGATTACCAAATAATTATGTCTACTATTGCAATGGTGAAAAACTTAGAGTTAACGGTTATTGCTGAAGGTGTTGAAACTGCAGCGCAATTGCGTAGCTTATCTGAAAATGATTGCGATATTATTCAAGGTTATTACTTTTCAAAACCCATTCCTGAAGTAGAGCTTTTGGATTTTATTAAAAGTCATATTCAAGATGGTTACTGGAAAACACAGGTAGATAAGCAGTCTATTACGACTGCTTAAATGTAATTGACCAATAACAATACAAATAAATGATTATTTAAAGAAAGTATTTATATGAGTACTAAACTCATCTGCCTCCATAAACCCGGTAATACGTTGCTGGTCTAATTCCTCTCCTTGTAAATTAAAGAATAAAATAGAAGGCAAGCCAAAAACATTGAAATGCTCCATTATCTCAATATTTTTATCAGTACCGGTATCGGTTAAATCAATTTGTAATAACAAAGTATTGGCTAAAGCTTTTTGTACTTTACTATCAGGAAAGGTGTATTTTTCAAATTCTTTACAAGCGATACACCAGTCAGCATATAAATCCAGCATAACAGTTCTTCCTTGCATATTGGCTTGAGCAATTGTCGATTGTAATTCCTTTAATGTTTCCACTTGCGTAAAATGTTGTACTTCTTGGGTAGTATTTGATTCCGTAGTGGATAAATTTTGATTAGGAATCACAAGTTGATACGCCATGTTTGCGCCAAAAAATAACATTAAAAATATGACCAATGAACGCGTTCCAAACCAGAAGCCTTTATTATTGCTGTTAATATTAGCGACATAAAAATAACTTGCAGCGCTTAATACTAGTAGCGTCCATAATACTTGACTGGCAATTTCGGGAATAAAGCGTTCAAGTAAGAATATAGGTACTGCCAATAACAGAAAGCCAAAGATATTTTTGATAACATTCATCCAAGCTCCTGCTTTAGGGAGTAATTTTCCGCCAGAGCTTCCCAGTATTAGTAATGGTAATCCCATGCCTAAACTTAATGCATATAATGCTGATGCGCCTAATACTACATCCCCCGTTTGAGAGATATATAATAAAGCTCCTGTGAGTGGTGCTGTTGTACAAGGAGAAGCAACTAAACCAGATATAACACCCATCATTACTACGCCGGTAATGGAACCACCTTTTTGTTTGTTACTTAGGTTATTTAATTTGTTTTGCCAGCTACTGGGTAATGCTAGATTGAAAAAGCCAAACATAGAAAGGGCTAGAAAAATAAATAATACACTCAGCGCAATTAATATAACGGGGTGCTGAAAAATAGCTTGAAATTGCGCGCCAGCTAAAGCAACAACAATACCAAGCAATGTATAAGTGACAGCCATGCCTTGAACATAGAAGAAAGATAAAGTAAATGCTTTCTTTGTCGTTAGCGCCTTACCTTGACCTACAATAATACCTGTTAAAATTGGGTACATAGGAAAAACACAAGGAGTAAACGATAACAACAAACCACCGACAAAAAAGGCAATTAAAGTTAACACCAAACTGTCTTGTTTTAACATATCGGCCAGTTGGTGTTGCTCACTACTATCCGTTTGTGGCTCAGTTAAAGTGGTGTTATCTTTTTCAGTCGTTAGTGCAGAGAATACAGTTGGAGCATCTTTGGATGTAAGGCTATTTAGAGCAATTACTTTTTTGGTTGGCGGATAACAAAGGCCTTTTTCCGCACAGCCTTGGTAACGTATAGTAATTGTGGCATCTTCGCTTGCCTCTTCGAGATTGATGGTAAAGTTTAGCTGTCCGGTATAAATTTGCTGAACACCAAAAAATTCATCTTCATGATCTATACCTGTTGGTAACTCGATAATTGAATACTTAGCATTGTTAACCGTAAACTTAAATTGATGACGATATAAATAATAGCCTTCGCTAATATCAAAATTGATATGTAACTGATCGTTTTGTTGATCAAAATTAAAAGAAAAAGCTTGGTCTACTTTTAGAAACTCATCATCATTGCTAAATAAAGATGTATTTGAGGTATCAAAAATAGATTGTTGTGCATGGCTGATTGTTGGTAATAACGTTACCAAGGTCAACAGTAGACCCCCAATCAAATTTAGAAACAAAGATGTTTTTTTCATTTATTTTACTTCAATAACTCAGCTATCCAGTTTAAATAATGCGTATCACCTTGCTGGATGTTCAAGGCAATCACTTCTACCACATCGTAAGGATGTAATTCATTTATTCGCGTATTCAATTTTGTAAACAAGGCGCTATCAGTTTTAATGAATAATTGAACTTCCTGATCACACTGAAGTTCATCCTGCCAAATATACACAGACGTCACATTGGGTATTATATTGACACAAGCGGCTAATCTTTCAGTGACTAAATGCTGTGCAATATTATCGGCCACTTCTTTATTTGGACAGGTAGATAATACTAATTGAAACAATTTTTCATTCCCCGTGAGAATGTAATTTACTGGTATTCTCTTAAAAATAACTTAACAATACTAGTTTTTAATAGTGCATTTCTTTTCAGGGCGTCACTTACCTTGAAAAAGACCCGTTAAGCCCAATATATGTTTCATAGAAAATAAGGAATTATTATGTTTCGTTTGTTATTCGTACTTTTTATTATTATCCCTATCATTGAAATTAGCGTGTTAATGCAAGTTGGTGAGCTGTTAGGTCTTTGGCCTACTATAGGTATTGTTATTTTAAGTGCTTGGATTGGCGCAAAATATGTCCGCCAGCAAGGATTAGCTACATTACATTCGGTGCAGTCTAAAATGGCAGAAGGTGAAATGCCATCAAGTGAGATTGTTACGGGGTTAATGTTATTAATTGCAGGGGTACTGTTAGTCACTCCTGGTTTCGTTACCGATATTTTTGGTTTGTCATTATTGGTGCCTAGTGTTCGTCAAATGATCGCCGCTAGCGTACAAAAGCATATTAATGTTAATGGGCATGTTGTAGGTAATAGCGCAGGGGCGAGTTTTCATCAAGGAAATACCTACGAACATGAAGGGTCTACTCACACATCAAACCCAGAAAGCAAAGTTATCCCTGAGCATCGTAGTGAAACCATTGAAGGTGAATACACCCGTAAAGAATAAAAAAATAATGCGTGGGCTTGTGAATATTAATTTCATCCCCACTTCTAGTAACAACAAATTAACTCTGTTAATGAATCTACTAATTGAACACCCTCAGGAGAAAATAAATGAGTATTCGTCCCTTACATGACCGTGTAATTATAAAACGTAAAGAAGTTGAATCAAAGTCTGCCGGCGGCATTGTTTTAACTGGCAGCGCAGCTGAAAAATCTACTCGCGGTGAAGTTGTCGCTGTTGGTAATGGCCGTATTTTAGAAAATGGTGAAGTGCGCGCATTAGACGTTAAAGTGGGCGACCAAGTGATTTTCTCTGAAGGCTACGGTGTTAAAACTGAAAAAATTGATGGCGAAGAAGTTTTAATTCTTTCTGAAGCTGATATTTTAGCAATCGTAGAATAATAGAACGTTTCATTTGTTGCTATTTAATCACATTAGCAACATCAAAAGTGCCCATTTACTATCATAGGATGTGCGCTTTTTCTTTGTTCTTGAGCTAAGTAGCTTAAAGCAAAGGCTCAATCATATTAACGAATATAGACTTAACACTATTCTAGTAATGGTGTAACTAAACAAAATTATAGGAATAAATAACATGGCTGCAAAAGACGTATTATTTGGAAATGACGCACGCGTAAAAATGTTACGTGGTGTGAATGTATTAGCCGATGCGGTTAAAGTAACTTTAGGCCCTAAAGGTCGTAATGTCGTATTAGACAAGTCTTTTGGTGGCCCAACAATCACAAAAGATGGTGTAACCGTTGCTAAAGAAATCGAATTAGAAGACAAATTCGAAAACATGGGCGCACAAATGGTGAAAGAAGTTGCTTCTAAAGCCAACGATGAAGCCGGTGACGGTACAACTACTGCAACTGTTTTAGCTCAAGCGATTGTAAATGAAGGTTTAAAATCAATTGCTGCTGGCATGAACCCTATGGATCTTAAACGCGGTATTGATAAAGCAGTAATTGCTGCCGTTGCTGCCTTAAAAGACGCTTCAACACCTGTTACTGACAACAAAGCAATTGAGCAAGTAGGTACTATTTCTGCAAACTCAGATGAAACTGTTGGTCAAATCATTGCAACAGCAATGGACAAAGTAGGCGCTGAAGGCGTAATTACTGTTGAAGAAGGTCAAGCATTAACTGACGAATTAGACGTTGTTGAAGGTATGCAATTCGACCGTGGTTACTTATCTCCATACTTCATCAACAAGCAAGAAAACGGCACTGTTGAGCTTGAAAACCCATTTATCTTATTAGTAGATAAAAAAGTATCAAACATTCGTGAATTACTGACAACGCTTGAAGGTGTAGCTAAAGCAGGTAAGTCATTACTTATTATCGCTGAAGACGTTGAAGGTGAAGCACTAGCAACATTAGTAGTGAACAACATGCGCGGTATCGTTAAAGTAGCTGCTGTTAAAGCACCTGGTTTTGGCGACCGTCGTAAAGCAATGTTACAAGACGTTGCAACACTAACGGCTGGTACAGTAATTTCTGAAGAAATTGGTATGGAATTAGAAAAAGCTACTTTAGAAGACCTTGGTCAAGCTAAACGTGTTGTTATTTCTAAAGACACCACAATTATCATTGACGGTATTGGCGAAGATGCAGACATTAAGGCACGTGTTGCACAAATCCGTGGTCAAATCGAAGATTCTTCTTCAGATTATGACAAAGAAAAATTACAAGAACGTCTAGCGAAATTAGCTGGCGGTGTTGCGGTTATCAAAATTGGCGCAGCAACTGAAATTGAAATGAAAGAGAAAAAAGACCGTGTTGAAGATGCATTGCATGCAACACGTGCTGCTGTTGAAGAAGGTGTTGTTGCCGGTGGTGGTGTTGCATTAGTACGCGCTGCTGAAGCAATCAAAGATCTAGAAGGTATTAACGAAGATCAAACACACGGTATTAAGGTAGCTATTCGTGCAATGGAATCTCCACTGCGCCAAATCGTAGCTAACTGTGGAGATGAGTCATCAGTAGTGTTAAATGAAGTTCGTAATGGCGAAGGCAACTACGGTTACAATGCTGGTAACAGTACATACGGCGACATGATTGAAATGGGTATTTTAGATCCAACTAAAGTGACTCGAAGTGCATTACAATTTGCAGCTTCAGTGGCGGGTTTAATGCTAACTACCGAAGCGATGGTTACTGATGCACCACAAGAAGCTGGTCCTGCTATGCCTGATATGGGCGGTATGGGCGGTGGTATGGGTGGCATGGGCGGTATGATGTAGTAGATTTTAAATCTATAACAGTAGTTCTAACCATTTAAACGAAAGCCTGAATAGAAATATTCAGGCTTTTGTATTTTCTGTTTATCAATATGTAATAACACTTTTGTTATAAATAAAGTGAAAATTATCTTCCAATTAAGCCTAATACCGACTTCAAGGCCTTGAGTTCAAAGCAACCTTAGTTATTATTTCGCTAACGGCTCATGTGAGCCTAAAGCAGTTGCTCAATAGATATAATACTTTATGCTGTTTTAGTTTCTTATCTTATTTCAGGGCAATTGCGGATATATGCTTGACTACCTTCATCACTGTTTACCAATACGGCACTATTGTCTTTAATAATACATCGACCATCTTCTGCTTTAGCCGTAATTTTAGGAGCATTATTTTCAACTGCTTTTAATTGACACTGTTCTAAACTTAATGGCCCAGTAACTGTTTGAGTGCCATGATTCCAATTTGAAAACAAAGTATTACCGTCGCTCCAAAAAGTGTTTTCTTCTTGCGGGATCATGGAACAGACTTGAAATTTTAAAGCATATATCGAACCAGTACCTCCGGCTCCACCGCCCATATTAAGTACTATAGAGCCGTCATTACTATAATCTCGTACAATTGACATTGAACGGCTAAAACGCTCATCTGTTTCCAAAGGTAATTCAAAGCCTCCTTCAGTTTCATTTAGACGAGTAAATGTTTTAATGGTTTTATCAGTATTTAAATAAAGAATATAACCCACACCATTATTATATTGGTTAGCACCTGTAATTAAATCAGGTATGCCATCTCCATTTAAATCACCTGCGGCAACCATTGCATGGCCAAAGTGACCGCCAGAAGTTCCATTAGGGTTTGAATCTAAAGGTATGGTTTCGTTAAAGCCTGCCAAGCCAGGTGCAACTTTTAGTTTATCTACGACGTGGTGGTTTTCATTATCTAAAGATAAAATCCAAATTGCACCAAGACCATTATCAGATTGAAATGCACCAATCGCTAATTCTTGTGTGCCGTTGTTATCTAAATCGCCTAATAAGACAGACTCTCTTCCACCGAACGTGTCATTACTATTCAAGCCATTGCCAAAGCCCGACATATTTTCACCTATAGTAACAATGTCATCGTGTACTACTTCAGAGTCTTCATTGAAAAACAATAAATGTATGAGTCCGCTATTGTTAGCATTAGGCTCGGCTGCGACTAAATCTATTCTACCATCTTGATTTAGATCACCAACGGCACTTAGTCCTTGAGCAACAATATCGGTATTCTTAACCATAGATTTAACGCGGCCATCTCTATTAAGATGTAAAATATAAATTGCAGGAACGACACCAGAAGGCGCTGACACAGCAATGTCGGGAATACCATCACCGTCATAATCACCTATTCCAGCTACGCCATAACCAAAAAAATTCCCTGCGACTAAAACATCTGAAAAATTTCCTTGAAGCATAGAAATTTTTTGATTGGAATTAACACTGCCATCTTCATTCATAAACAAAATATAAACGGCACCTGCATCAGTTGCACCATCGTCATCAGAACGAGCACCAACCACTAAATCAGGTATTCCATCACCATTTATGTCACCCGCACGATCATGATCACGACCAAAGCGATCGCCACTGTCCAAATCGGCATTAAGGCCGCTTTCACCGCTAGCTATAAGAATATAGTCAACAGGTTCAAATGTTTGAAATGCTTCTTTTGTTGGATCTGGAATTGTTGGGTCAGGTACAACTGGATCCGGAGTTGTAACTAGAGGTGGTAATGATGGTTGAAGGACGGTCTTACCTTCGCCGCCGCAAGCTTGTAAGCCAATAATTATCGCAATTATTGGTAATAATCTAATTTTCATTATCATAATTATCTTCAGTTTTTCTTTAGTTATTGGGCTGTAAAATTATTAAAATGTAATTTGTCATAATATTTTCAATAAAGGCTTTAATAATAACTTCATAAAAACAGACAAAACGTAAAGACAACGTAAACTTAGTGTAAAGTTTTGTAAGGGATAGTTGATGTAGTAGATTTTAACCTAAATCGCTTTTCTAAGGAGTTATAACAT
>JAWUXK010000118.1:0-11324 GCA_034111385.1 Colwellia sp.
ATTGATGTAGTTCTTAAATGGACTGCAACGGGTTACTCAGTTTCAATTGATGGCGGTACAACGTTCTTCGGTCCTTATCTTGCGATTAATACAGGTACAGCAACCGAAACGTATCAAATCCGTATTGGCAGCTCTTCGAAAGAATCAGCTAAAGAATTACTCGCCGATGATATCGTCATTGCTGATGACACAGATTCGGCAGTGCTGTCTGAGGACTTTGAAAGTTACGCTGTAGGTGACGATCTAAGTACTACTTACTCTAGTTCTGCCGAAGCAACCGTTAAGACCCTAGCTGCAGCGGGTGCAGACCTTGTAGCAAGAATGGCTGATACATCATTAACGGCTGATGCTGAGTTACGTTTAACCACGGACGCACTTGCTGAAGGTTCTATTTCTACAACCCTTAAGTTACAAGCAATTGCTGGCTTCACTGCTACACCAGATGTTAGTGAAGATAATACCGCTTATATTAGTGTTTACGGTGGCTCTGCATCATCAAGTAACCTAACGGGTGAAATTGTCTTTAGTAATGGCGCTGTGAAGTATCGTGATGCATCAAAATCTCAACAAACTATTGATGGCTTAACGTACGCTGATGATACTGATATTGATGTAGTTCTTAAATGGACTGCAACGGGTTACTCAGTTTCAATTGATGGCGGTACAACGTTCTTCGGTCCTTATCTTGCGATTAATACAGGTACAGCAACCGAAACGTATCAAATCCGTATTGGTAGCTCTTCGAAAGAATCAGCTACAGAATTACTCGCTGATGATATCGTCATTGCTGATGACACAGATTCGACAGTGCTGTCTGAGGACTTTGAAAGTTACGCTGAAGGTGACGATCTAAGTACTACTTACTCTAGTTCTGCCGAAGCAACAGTACAACAAGACTAAACGTCTTGCAGTTGTAGATTAATGTTTTAAACATTGTGTTAAAAATGCCGCTTATTAATAGCGGCATTTTTTTGTTTTTATTTTGTAGGCCAGAGCGTGCTATTTGAGTGCGACTTTCGCTCTTTTTAAAGTGATAAAGAGAAAGTATCTATATTTTAGTCTTTTCTCTTTTTCGTGTTTAGCGAGTTTTTTTAAATATCTAGCTGTAAGCATTTGAACAAATAAGTGAATGAAAGTAACAGACCTTAGATCAAGCTTTTAGAGCGCTTGAGATAATTCAATGAAAGACAACCATACAATAAAGGCTCATGTAAAACGCTGTTAATCGAATGTCCGCTTTCTGAGCAGTCATGTCATGAAATCAATCTAATGACTGCTTTATGGAGTGTTTGTCATTTGTTTAGTGGCAAAGTCGTTATTTTCCATTATGGCAAGAACGCATAATTAACGACTACTGTTCATTATTTAATTGAGCTTCCCATAAGGCTGCATATAAACCATTTTTCTCTAATAACACAGAATGACTCCCTTCCTCCGCAACTACACCTTTGTCTATAAAAATGATCCTGTCTGCATCTACAATGGTAGATAGCCTATGAGCAATAACTAAGCTTGTTGAGTTTTCGGAAATATTTCTAAATGCAGCTAGAATAGCTTGTTCTGAATGACTATCAAGTGATGACGTTGCTTCATCAAAAATGAGTATTGGAGGATTTTTAATAATAGTTCTAGCAATAGCGACACGTTGTTTTTCACCACCGCTTAACTTTAGCCCTCGCTCACCAACAACCGTTTTAACACCTTCAGGAAGTAATTTTATAAACTCATCAAGATGTGCTAATTTAATCGCTTTATACACTTCATCATCACTTGCTGAAGGATTTCCATAACGAATATTTTCAAAGATTGATTCATTAAAAAGAACGGTATCTTGTGGAACCACCCCAATAGCACGACGCAATGACTTTAACGTTACCTTTTTAATATCTTGCCCATCGATTGAAATAGAACCATCATTTACATCATAAAATCTAAATAGTAACTTCATCAAGGTCGACTTACCATGTCCACTAGGGCCGACTATGGCTACTTTTTCTCCTGCATCAACAGAAAAAGTAATATTATTTATTATTTTTCTTTTTTCATTATATGAAAAGCTAATATTATTAAAATCAATTCTTCCACATGTAATATTTAACTCTTCAGCACCATCTGCATCGACTACTTTTGGCTTTATCGACATTAAACTAAATAAGTGTTCAATATTGGCAAGCGAGCCTTTGATTTCACGATAAACGAATCCTAGAAAGTTTAGGGGTAAAAAAATTTGCATGATAAAGGCGTTAATTAACACGAAATCACCTAGTGTCATAACCCCTTGAGTAACGTTATAAGCGGCTAACATCATCATAGCAGTGATTGCCATAGCAATAATAAAAGCTTGACCACCATTTAGCGCAAAGAGTGACAGCCTATTTTTACGTTTTGCTACTTCCCATGCTTCCAAATCTTTATCGTATCGATTAGCTTCAAAGTCTTCATTAGAAAAGTATTTTGTCGTTTCATAATTAAGCAAAGAGTCAATAGCATGGTTATTACTACTTGAATCAGCTTTGTTTGCCTCCCTTATAAATTTCACACGCCAATCAGTTGTTTTAACAGAGAAAGTAATATAACTAGCAATGGCAATTAAGCTAATACCAGCGAAACCTAACGAATAGTTATAAAGTAATACTCCGATCACCATCGTAATTTCAAGCAGTGTCGGTACGATATTAAAAACCATAAAACGCATAAGAAAGTTTATTCCTGATGCACCTCGTTCAATATCTCGAGCTAAACCGCCGGTTCTTCTGTCTAGGTGGTATTCTAAATCTAATTTATGTAAGTGTTTAAAAACATTTAAGCTAATTCTTCGAATAGACCTTTCGGTTACTCTACCAAATAGCATATCTCTAATTTCACCGAAAACTACATTCGATAAACGCACTAACCCATACGCTAATACAAGCCCAATAGGCACAACCAGTAACGATGCTTGGTCAAATTGAGAAGTATCGATAGCATCGACAATATATTTGAGAATAAACGGTAAGCCAACACTGGCAACTTTCGCTAATATCATGAAGCCTAAAGCAAAAAACACCCGTCTTTTATATTCAATCAGATACGGAAATATATCTTTGATAATACGCCAACTAAAATGGTCAGCTTCAACATCATTCATTCTGCTGTTTCGCATGCTTATTTGTTACCAATGTAATATTTGAAAATAATTAATTTATTAAGGTTATTCAATGTAGAGTACAAACTGACTATTTCAACCAACTAAAAATTCTACAATAAAACAGAAAGCCAATAATTATCGATTATTGGCTTTCTTAATTCATTACGCTTGTGACTTGAAACAATCAGTTTATTTATCTATTTTTGCCCACGTATCACGTAAGCCAACAGTGCGGTTAAACACTAAATCACCCGGTTTGTTAAGCGCATTATCTAAACAAAAGTAACCTTGACGTTCAAATTGAAAGGCTTGCTCTGCTTTAGCATTGACTAACGAAGGCTCTACTTTCGCATTTTCAATCACAATCAATGATTCTGGGTTCATCACACTGTGAAAGTCCGTTTCTGCTGCTGGATTGGGCACAGTAAATAATCTGTCATATAAACGTACCGTTGCATTAAGTGATTCTTGCGCATCAACCCAATGAATAACACCCTTAGGTTTTGTACCATCCGTTGGATTTTTACCTAAGGTATCTTCATCGTAGGTACAATATACGGTTGTTACATTGCCCTGCTCGTCTTTATCACAACGAGTGGCGGTTACGACATAAGCACCACGCAAACGCACAGCTTTATCAAGCACTAAACGTTTATACTTCTTATTCGCTGCTTCTCTAAAGTCTTCAGCTTCAATATAAAGTTCACCGCTAAATGGCACAATACGCGTACCTTGGCTTTCATCACTTGGGTGATTTTTTACCGTTAGATCTTCAGTTTTCCCTTCAGCATAGTTTTCGATCACAAGTTTGATTGGATCAAGTACAACCATTGCTCGAGGCGCATTGTCATTTAAATCTTCACGAATACACGCTTCTAAAACACTCATTTCAACGGTGTTTTCCATCTTAGTTACACCGATACGTTTTGCGAATTCTCGCATTGATGCTGGTGTATAGCCACGACGGCGAAACGCAGCAATCGTTGGCATACGTGGGTCATCCCAACCATCAACTAACTTTTCTTCCACTAAGGTATTTAATTTACGTTTACTCATTAACGTGTATTCAAGATTCAAACGAGAAAACTCATACTGATGAGGTATAGAAGGTACTGAAACATTTTCAATAACCCAATCATATAAACGGCGGTTATCTTGGAATTCTAATGTACAGATAGAATGTGTAATCCCTTCAATTGCATCTGATAAACAATGGGTAAAATCGTACATTGGATAAATGCACCATTTATCGCCAGTTTGATGATGATGGGCAAACCGAACACGATAAATAATCGGATCACGCATACACATAAAGCTTGAGCTCATATCAATTTTTGCGCGTAGTGAGCATTCACCTTCTTGGCACTCGCCATTTTTCATTTTCTCGAATAAGGCTAAGTTTTCTTCTACTGACGTATCGCGATATGGGCTATTTTTACCCGGTTTATTTAACGTTCCACGATATTCGCGTGTTTCTTCACCATTTAAGAAGCACACATAAGCTAAGCCTTTTTCAATTAATTCAATGGCAAAACCATGTAGCTGGTCAAAATAACCAGAAGAGTAATGAATATCGCCAGCCCACTCAAAACCTAACCACTGCACATCTTTTTTAATGGCGTGCACATAATCTATGTCTTCTTTTTCAGGGTTAGTATCATCAAAGCGTAAATTACATAATCCGTTATAATCTTGAGCAATACCAAAATTCAAACAAATAGCCTTCGCATGGCCAATATGTAAAAAGCCATTTGGCTCAGGCGGAAAACGCGTTTGTACTGCATTATGTTTACCACTTGCAAGATCAGCATCGATAATTTGACGAATAAAATTGGTTGGACGAATTTCAGCTTCCGACATCCACAAAACCTCTAAAAAATAATTAACGTAATTGCTGGCATTATATCAAGAGTTCAGAGCAGCGAATAGCAAAAAAGGCTCAATTGAGCCTTTATATCATATGATTCAACACTGTTTCCGTTTAAAGATGAAAGGTTCTAATTAAAGGAAAAACAATAAGGTATAAGCTGGCTCGTTATTATTTTTTTAAAGCACCGTCGATAGTCCCTTGTGCTAGGCCGTGATAGCAGGGTAAACAACTTCATAGCAATACAACTAAGATTAATAGCCGAGAAAAATTTCATTTAGGTATTTATTAAAGATCCACTGGTACGATGAACTTATCACTGTTAAAAAAGAACAGGCCCGTAGATTAATGTGAATCTAAGGGCCTGTTCAACAATTTGTCAAATTGACTAAATAATCAATAAGTATGATGGGTTAACTACATTTTTTGCATTTGAATCACTACTCTGCGGTTTTTACCACGACCCAACGTTGTATCATTAGAAGCAATATGGCGTTTTTCACCATAACCTTTAGCTTCAATTCTATCAGCATTTATACCATTTTTTACAAAGTAGTCACGTATTTTTAACGCACGACGTTCTGATAGCTTCAAGTTAGACCATCGACCGCCATAACTATCTGAATAGGCATCAACCAGCACCAATTCGAGGTTTGGATCTAAAGTTAAATACTCACGAATCATATCAATACGTCTTTGTGAAGCTTTAGTAAATTTATCACTATTTGATTGATAATTTAGCACCGTATAAGAAATATCATCAAAGCTATAGTTAAGTAAGTTACCTACACAAGCAACAAAATTTCTATAGGCACGATTAAAGCGTGCAGTTGATAAAGTAACGGATATTTTATCTTGTTCGCTGTGCCAATCATCATAATAAAACGTTGGGCTCATGCCCTGCTCTAATTCACTTAACATAGTCCACGCTACTTTTTTAGGTAAACTAGGATTAAATTGTTTATATAATTTCATATCCGCTAACACGCGACCACCATGCCCTGGACGCCAATTAGGTGATTCACTACGTACCTGAGCAAGCGAATAATTATCAGGTAAAAGCATCATGTCTAATTCAAACTCCATATTCAATTGGCGACTTGCTTTTGCTGAAAAGCTGGCCTTACCATAATGAGGAATTTGATGGGCTAAAGTACATTGTAAACGGGAGTCATTTGATAGCTGCCATTGAGAGGTATTTATGCTTGCGCTGTATTGGCGAATTCCAGCGTATGCACTGTTAACAAAAACACTACACAACACACTAATAAATAGTAATACCTTTACTTTGGGAAAAATCCCTAAGCATTTGGTAATTAAAGTTTTATTTGTTTCACTAAAAAAGTTTTTCATAATTTTTTGCACAAATTTAATAGGCTGCACTTATTATATCGCCCTATAGTAAAATAACTTTAACACTTTATTCTAATTTGATTAATCACTCGTATTTTCATTCTAACACTTTCCAAGATAGCGTTATCTGCTTTAAATCTGGTCGCAGCTAATACCGATACAAAATATCAACTTTTATAGGTGGTATTAATTATAACATTGTAGGCCTGGTATGGTTTCGACATCAAATTCATCTAGTTGTTCTGGATTCGCGAACTTATTAATATAGTTTACATATACTTTTTCACGGACAAAAATGGTAAACAAATCGCCATCCAAGTGTTGTTCAGTAACAAGTGTGCCCATAATTTTCAAGCACTCACTAACAGGTTTAGCCTCTTTATAAGGACGGTCAGCAGCTGAGAGTGCCTCAAAAACATCTGCAATAGCCATTACTCGCGCAGGAACCGACATCTGATCTTTAGTTAGGCCCTGAGGATAACCCGTACCATCTACTTTTTCATGATGTCCTAATGCGAATTCTGTAACCTTTGATAGATGTTTTGGAAAGGGTAAGGCTTCAAGGATATCTTGGGTTATATTCATATGCCGTTGCATGGCGAACCGTTCTTCATCATTTAACGTACCTCGCTTAATGTTTAAGTTAGTCACTTCATCAGCACTAAGCAGAGGTTGCTGTACTCCATCTAACGATATTGAATATCGATTAGCAATGGCATGAATAGTCGCTGACTCTTCATCAGTTAAAGACTCCCCACCAATATTTACATTCTGTAAGAATGCTCTATCTAATTTAACTTGATGTTGGGCAATTTCTTGTATTCTCTCTAATTGCTTAACGTTAACAGTCTTGTTATTGGAAAGCGCTTTTATAATATTATCTTTATGTTCTAAATCAATATCCCTACTTACAATTTCGAGCTTAGCATTTATATATTCAATTCGATCAAAAATGGTTTGTAATTTTGTTGATTTTTCCATGATGTGATCTGGGATACCTATTTTACCACAGTCATGTAACCAACCCGCAATACCGAGCTGGTATCTATCTTCTGAAGACATAGAGAATGAGACCAACGGTCCTTTATTTGCTTTATGTACGGCATCAGCAATCATCAGTGTCAGTTCAGGAACCCTATTACAATGATTGCCTGTATGGGATGATTTTTCATCAATTACACTCGCAATTGTTTTAGCAAATGATTCAAATAATTCCTCCATACAGTGTATAAGAGAATGATTTGTTAGAGCGACCGCACCGAGTGAAGCAAAGGATAATATTTGTTTTTCAATTTTACTACTAAACGGAATAATGCTCCCTGATTCAACGGCATTAATCAATTGGATAACCCCGATTATATCCCTAGTATGATCTCTTAAAGGGAATGTCAGCATTGACTTGGTTCGGTAACCGGTTATCTTATCTATTTTTCTAGCGGCGCTGAAATCAAACGGCAATACGTCATAAACATCCTCTATATTAATCACTTCTCCGGTATTTGCCGAATGTGCGGCAATAGCTGTTTTATTAGCTTCTCCATTAATAAATAATGGAATATTGGGAAAGACAACTTTTTCTACTGACTGTTGGAGAGAAGGAATAAATAAACTTTTATTAATAACCGTTCTAAACTCTAATTCTTGATTTGTATTGACTAAATAAATTGAACCCGCATCAGCGTTAGCAACATCCATTGCAGCTGACAAGATTTTTTCCATCAATATATCAGTATTTTCTTCATTGCCTACCTGAATACTAATGTTCAATAAGTGCTGTAAAGCTATATGTTCAAAAAATGTTTTTGTCATGCTTTTTTCGTTATGTGAGAATATTTCTTTCGACTTTCACGGGCTAAAACGCCGGTCAATCATGATAAATAACTAAATATGGCTTAAAAAGTAAATTCTTTTCACGTAATCAAACTATTTGTTAATAGTAGACTAACCGTTTGCTGTTTATCTACATATTGACATAGTACACTTGATTTAGTTCAGTTTCTAATATTGAATTGTTCAAATGAAAAACCTCGTTAAAGCTAAAAAAAACTAAGTTTATCTAGACTATCGAGTACTCACTAAAATTCATCGTTTTTAAAAGCAGGTTAATGATACAGACTTGCACAATTAATCTCACTGTATCCCACGGCGAAATAATCACTAGTGCTGCTATTTTTAGTACCTTTTGACTGTCTCATATTATTGAATTAATTTATTTAGTGTTACTACGTACGTCTTTCACCCTCGTCTTTAGGGGAGTTTTCTGAGATAATCATTTCAACTTTTAAGCGACATCAATTATCTAAAATAGCATGGCAGACAGTCTAGAAAATAAAGCCCCCATTGAACAAACCACTCCCCTTTTAGCACAACGTTTTAGAGGTTATTTCCCTGTAGTCATTGACGTCGAAACGGCAGGCTTTAATGCCCAAACCGATGCTCTATTAGAAATAGCTGCATCAGTTTTATCTTTAGATGAGACAACAGGTAAACTTGCTATAGACGAAACCATACAATTTAACGTGCACCCTTTTGAAGGGGCAAACCTAGAGCCTAAAGCGTTAGAGTTTACCGGTATCGATCCAACCAACCCGTTACGTGGCGCTGTTGATGAAGACGTAGCCTTAAAAACACTATTTAAGCTAGTAAGAAAGAAAATGAAGTTGGCTGGCTGCCAGCGAGCAATTATTGTTGCCCATAATGCTGCATTTGATTTAGGTTTTTTAAATGCCGCTACAAGTCGTTGTAATATCAAACGTAGCCCATTTCATTCGTTTGTAAGTTTTGATACCACCACCTTAGCTGGGCTGGCATTAGGCCAAACGGTATTAGCAAAAGCTTGCATCGCTGCGAAAATTGATTTTAATAATAATGAAGCGCACTCAGCTTTATATGATACCGAAAAAACTGCAGAGCTTTTCTGTCATATAGTAAATAAGTGGAATGATTTAGGAGGCTGGCCATTAGCCGCACCCGAAGCGATTAGCGATTAGCGATTCACCTAAGAAAAAGGCTAGAGTCGATAAACTCTAGCCTTTTTTATATCATTTTAAGTATAACTGTAATCAGCTCGTGAATAATTACACGAGAATCAACGATTATAGTTTATCAGCATTATCCGTAAGGTAAGCAGCAACACCATCTGGAGAAGCAGTCATACCTTTATCGCCTTTATTCCAACCAGCAGGACAAACTTCACCGTGGTCTTCGTGGAATTGTAAAGCATCAACCATACGTAACATTTCATCAACATCACGACCTAAAGGTAAATCATTTACAACTTGATGACGAACATTGCCTTCACCATCAATTAGGAATGAACCACGGAATGCTACACCAGCTTCAGGATGTTCAACATCATATGCTTGACATATTTCATGTTTAGTATCAGCAACTAAAGTATATTGTACTGGACCAATACCACCGTCATTAACGGCAGTGTTACGCCATGCATTGTGAGAAAATTGTGAATCAATAGAAACACCAATAACTTCTACGCCACGGCTTTTGAATTCGTCCATACGGTGATCAAATGCTAATAACTCAGACGGACATACAAAAGTAAAATCTAATGGGTAGAAAAAAACAACTGCTTTTTTACCTTTAATAGCTTCACTTAACGTAAAACTATCAACAATTTCGCCGCTACCTAATACTGCTGCTGCAGTGAAATCTGGTGCTGGACGACCAACTAATACACTCATCTTATTACTCCGATTTTTATTGAGAAAATGAAAAGCCACTATTTATCACTGTGACTATTTTAAAAATTTAATGCCAAATTAAGCGTTGTTATCTTCAGTACTATTTTTAGCAACCGCTTCTGTTATTAGCGTTTGCAGTTCACCTTGTTGGAACATTTCTATAATAATGTCACAACCACCAACTAACTCTCCTTCAACCCAAAGTTGTGGAAAAGTAGGCCAATCAGCATATTTTGGTAATTCTGCTCTAATATCTGGGTTTTGCAAGATATCAACATAAGCGAATTGTTCATTACAATTAATTAACGCTTGTGAAGCTTGTGACGAAAAGCCACAACTTGGTAACTTTGGTGAGCCTTTCATATACAGTAATACTGTATTTTCACTAATTTGTTCTTTAATACGTTCAATAGTATCCATAATACCCTCTAAAAAATAATACTCATTATATTAAATTCTCTTAAATAAAAGTTATGGAGTCAAAAACTCATTTTTCAATTCAATATAATAAATACTTTACAGTACGTGCAAATTTTCAATGACCTACTTGAAAAATAATACAAGAAAACCTATACAGTAGGTAGTCAATATAGTATAAATTTAATACTTGACTATTTTACTCAAGTTTTAAGAAAAACACACTCTTTATTCGTTAAAACCCTAAAATAAAGAAAACAGGAGAGCATAATGGCTATTGAATTACCTGCGTTACCTTATGAACAAAACGCATTAGAACCACACATTTCAGCTGAAACATTATCATTTCATTATGGAAAACATCACAATACTTATGTGGTAAAGCTTAATGGCTTGATCGAAGGCACTGAATTTGCAAATAAATCACTAGAAGAGATAGTAAAAACTTCTTCTGCAGGCATTTTCAATAATGCGGCTCAAATATGGAACCATACTTTTTACTGGAATAGCTTAAGCCCAACTGGTGGAAATGAACCTAGTGGTGCTTTAGCTGATGCAATTAATTCAACTTTTGGTTCTTTTGCAGAGTTTCAAGCAAAATTTACCGACAGCGCCATTAACAATTTTGGCTCAAGTTGGACTTGGCTAGTGAAAAATGCTGATGGCAGTTTAGCTATCGTTAACACATCAAACGCAGCAACTCCCCTAACAGAAGAAGGCGTAACGCCATTAATCACTGTTGATTTATGGGAACATGCTTATTATATTGATTATCGTAATTTACGTCCTAAATATATGGAAGCGTTTTGGGCTTTAGCTAATTGGGATTTTGCCCAAGCTAACTTTGGCTAATCTTCTA
>JAWUXK010000119.1:0-43340 GCA_034111385.1 Colwellia sp.
ATTACAACTAAGGGGCTCAATGGCGATAAACAATCATGTACGTTTATTTGCTCGCATAGAAAACTTGGCGGATGAAAAGTACGCGAGTAGGGCAGATTATGCTTTTGGCTCATATCGCTTTTTTGGTGGTCAACCTAGAGCTATTCACCTTGGCGCAGCTATCATTTTTTAAGGAAAAATAGTAAAAAAAACTTGTTTTATTTTTTTACAATAAACTCCGGCTAATTTTACTTACCGGAGTTTTTACGTTTATCCAATCCGTTTTACCTTAAAACCGAAATAAATGGCTTCATTTGTAATTATTTTTAAACAGCGTAGTATGTATAGATCGGATCTGGAACTTAAAACTATAATTATATGGTCTGTTGAACACGCGAAAAATCTCACATAAAGGACTATGGCTTCGTGGCTAATATGACTATATATAGTGAGTGTTACAATGAAAACAGAGTTAAATAAAATCCTCGACCTTAAATTCTGGCAAAGCTTACAGGATAATTTTTCTGAATTATCCGGCATGGCAACCTTAACAGTAGATAATGAAAAGCCGGTAACCTCTGGGAGTCATTTTACTGATTTTTGTACAATGTATACTCGTCAAAGTGAATTGGGTCGTGAACGTTGTAATGACTGCGATCTCAAAGCAGGTAGAAAATCCTGGAAATCGGGTAAACCCTTAGTCTATAAGTGTCATGCAGGCTTAGTCGATATGGCTGCTCCAATTATGGTTAATGGTAGGCAAGTAGGCTCCGTGTTAGGTGGTCAGGTCTTGACCTCACCACCTGAAGAATGGATATTTAAACGTTACGCCAAAGAATTGGAGATTAATCCCGAGCAATATTTTGAAGCGGTTAAACGTGTGCCTATTGTTTCAGAGGAAAAAGTAAAAGCCGCATCTCGCCTTTTATTCCAGATCGCTACTAAAATGGGTGATGTTCATCTACAACAAGAGAACATAAAAAAAATAAGTTCTTTACTAGAGCGGGAGAATCATTACTTTCGTCAAGCGCATGAGGGTGCATTGATATTGTCCTTCGATAATTCAGATGAAGATACTGGTTTTAAACCCAATGGGTTATTGGCGGTAAACCAACAAGGTCAAGTTGTTGGTGCCAATAGTACTGCTGCGAAGTCTTATCAACTTAGGTCAGGTAACAATTTCACTGTGGTACCCGTTAATCAGTTATTTGACGCTTCAGTGAGTGATTTAAATTCAGCAGGAGGCTCAGTTTTACTAAGGTGTAAGCAAAGTGATGAGGTGGTTAAAGTTGATTTATCAGCCCCTTTAATTGCTTTTAATAAGCCTGTTTCTAAGCAAGTTAAACCGATCCATAAGAACAGAACAAACCATCCATCAATGGAAAATCTAAGCGGACAAGATCCCGTTATCCAACAGGGTATTCGATGCGTACGTAAGGTACTTAATAAAGGTATTCCCATCTTGATATTGGGAGAAACAGGTACTGGAAAAGAAGCATTTGCTAGAGCAATTCATAAAGAAAGTAATCGTGCTAACGGACCTTTTATTGCGCTCAACTGTGCCGCTATTCCTGAATCATTAATTGAAAGTGAATTGTTTGGCTATCGAAGTGGAACATTCACTGGCGCTAATAAAAATGGCATGAAAGGAAAACTGTTGTTGGCTGACGGTGGTACGATCTTTTTGGATGAAATTGGTGACATGCCTTTACCGCTTCAAACTCGCTTTTTACGAGTACTCGCAGAACAAGAGATATTGCCTATAGGAGCGGAGAAGCCAATACCGATAGACGTTAATATAGTCTCTGCCACACACCAGAGTTTATCTACATTGATTGCTAACAAATCTTTCAGAGAAGATTTATATTACCGCCTAAATGGTGCAACGTTGAAACTTCCACCTTTAAGAAAGCGGCTTGACCAAGAATATTTGATTAAAGCTATTTTCGCGATTGAATCGAAGGAAGAATTTAATTTGTCCCCTGATGCATTATGGGTTTTATTGCAATATCAATGGCCAGGTAATATAAGACAGCTGATCAATGTAGTTCGTTATGCTTTAGCTGTTAGTGAGCACAATCAAGTTAACCTTGATTGCTTGCCAGAGGAAGTTTGTGAACCTGTCCAAACAAGTTCAGTTGAAATAAGTGCGTTTACTGGAAATGAAAATGAAAGAAACATAGTGCCGTCAATTGTGTTATGTACTAAAGGTGACGCTTTGCTAGAAGCTTTACGAAGACATAAGTGGAATATTTCAGCGGTTTCAATTGAACTTAATGTAAGCCGATCTACACTATATCGTAGAATGTCGCGATATAAAATTAAACAACCTAATACGGTATATTGATGGTTAGTTAGAAATTATTATTACTCGTAAATAACTTCAATTAAACGCTCTTTTCTTTTTCTTTTTTTAGTGGCTATAACCTCAGTTGCACAAAGCGTCGGGCTACTATTGATAACGACGCATTCTAAGCATTGAATACACTCTTTCATATCAATATTTCCCTGTTTACTTATCGCATCAATTTCACAGTTAACCCGACACTTTTGACAAGGTGTTCCACATTCTACGCGACGTGTTAACCAGTTGAAAATTGGAAAAGCACCAAACAATGCCAAACAAGCACCTAGAGGGCATAAATAGCGGCAGTAAAATTTGTGTATTTTCATTGCAGCAAGTAGCAGAATGACTGCATAAATAACATATTGCCAATCCCTGATGAAATAGAGCGTAATACTTGTTTTAAAGGGCTCTAGCTCCGCTAGCGTTGATCCGATGGTTAAAGAAAAGAAAGATCCGCTGATGACCATTATCAACATGAGATACTTTAATTTTTGTAGACGTTTATGACTTTTTACCGATATCTTCAATTTTTTTATGTTAAGTTTTTTGGCTAAAATCCCTGCAAATTCTTGTAATGCGCCGAATGGGCAAAGCCAACCACAGAAAAGTCCTCTTCCAAAGAATATGAGACTTATTAAAATAAAACACCAGAGAATACTAGTCATAGGATCAAGCAAAAAGGGAGCTAATGAGGTACCTTCCATCATCAGATGTTGGAACGACAATATGTTAACAATACTTAACTGCCCCTGAGCATAGTAACCTATAAATATAATAGTGAAGAGTAAATAGCCTAACCTTATTTTGTGGAATCTATCCGAATTCAATACAAAATAGTGTTGATTGAAAAATATTATTGAAAGCACTACAAGCCCAAGTATCAGTATTGCTATTTCATTTTGTCTTTGTTTCCATATTTGTTTCCAAAGCGGTATATCATCAGTTAAATTGTTTTTACCCTTGGTGAAATACTCATCAGGAAGCTGATGGGAATTGATTAACTTTACTTGCTTGGTAGCCTTAAATGTTAACTTTATTCTATCTAAAGGATTAAAGTTAGCCACTGTGGGTATACGTAATAGTGAAATTTCATCCCATTTTTCATGTCTTTTATCAATGATGTCATCAGGTGTATTTAAGACGAAAGGTTTACGGATAATTTCTGTATTACGTTGTTTAAGGCCTAACAGAGATGAGAGTTGCTTTTGTTTCCATTTGCCTTTACCTAAAATTAAAAGATATTGATCATCCTTATTATATTGATTCATCCATGCTTGGTAGGCATTTTCAGAAAGAATATTTTTAGCAACAAGTGGGTGACTTAGGTAGGCTATATAAAATTCAACTAAGGCTTCTGCATTGTCCATCGACACTGGTTGGCTTGGGTATCCCAGCTTCTTATCCATTTTGGCAGTATCTACTTGTTGTTTATAAATAGGCCAGTGTTTAATTAGTCCTGTTTCTGCCAACTGTTTAATGGTCAGTTCTTCAAACTCTCCAATCTTGGGAATATTTCTAGTCAAAGAGGCATAACCTGCTAATTGTTTTGCGCGTGCGACAGCGCGAGCAGATTGGGTAATTGTTTTATTGATAGCATTAGTCGTGACAGAAGCACTGGTAATACCATCAATATATGTGATATTCGAACTTTCTTGATTTGTCTTATTATTATCACTGCTAACGAATATATTGTTGGATGCAGCGACGTTAATTAGCTGCGTCATATATGTTTCTAATTTTTGAGGACCATCACCTTTGATAAAAATGGGCTCATAATGCTCAATCACAACAAAACCTGTATATAACCCTTCTGGCGTTAGACCTATCATGATATCAATAGGTTTGCCGCCATAACCCCTAACAGGATAAATTTCAGCGGTATGAAAGGTATAACCGGCTAACTTTCCGAGTTGATACACAGGGGTTATGCTTAGATCTTTATCTTCTTGATTCGTATGACTGGCCGTGGGAAATATGAGCTGAGTTTCAGGCGTAAGAGGCACCTCAACTGCCATTGATTTTTGGCTGGTAGAGAAGGTAAAACAAATAAATATCACCATCACAAAATAATATAAATTTGAACGGTCAAAGTTCATTGTTTTACCTTTTATATAAAAGCTTAATAGTTGTAAGATTAATTAATCTTTATCGACAAATTACCTTTGGTAATATCACTATCTATTTGTGTTCGCGTATTTACTCTGAACAACCTCAATAGCGCCTTCATACAGTCCAGCAATTATATTGATAGCTTCTGCATCAGAAACACCTTCAGCAAAGAAAACGCTTCTCCAGGTAAACTCACTTTTACCATTACCAAGATCTTTAACTTCTAAAGTTGATCTGTAATTAGATAACGGAAGAGGAGATTTTGTGATTATATAGGTATAACTTGTTTCTCTCTTCGTAATCATTATTTCCTCAACCATACCACCATCTTTAAGTTTTACCTTACGAAACGAACCAACCTCGTTGCCATCGGACAAAATACTAGCAATTGCTGTTGGAACTAGATTATCAAGACTTGTCCATCCCCCAGCAAAATCCCAAACTTCATCAGCTGTGGCATTAAGAACCACAGATCTTTCTACGCTCAGCTTTTCGGTTCCAGAAGGCATTGAGGTACACCCGAGAAGAGTTAAAACAAAAATCAAAGAAGACCATATTTTAATTATTTTCATGTTATATCACTTTTTTAATGGATTAATTAATCAATAAATACAATGTATTGTGAGAAAAAATGCAAATTGAAGTAGTGGCAAATAATATCATTACTTGTGACTCCAGATTTAAACTCTTGCAACGCATATTATTTATTTGTTTAGCAACTACTGTTAAGCCATAACATGCAACTATTAGAGGTGTTTTCGTTAGTACTCTATTATTCAGTTACAACATAATAGCGTTGTGCTTTATTGATAGAGCAAATATCATTCCGAAAATAAAACCTATTAAATTTCAGTTTCTTACATTGTTCTTGTCAAGGTAGGTGCGGCATATGTATCATTTTTATCAGTATACTTAGTAAAAAATGCATCAGGTGTTTCACAAAATTAAAATTATTTGGGATTATGTTTTTTATTCCCCGTATAATTCCAACTACGTTGTTTAATGTATTAAAATTCAGTATGGCAGAGCAAACAAATCCCCTAGAATTAACTGTTACGCAGGTTGAAGATCATACTCAAAATTCAATAAAGCAGAGGGCATCGGCTACCCTTCAAAGTAGTGATGAAATTTCTAAAGCCTCGTCTAAAATTATCCTCTCTACACTGAATGCTAGATTTTTTCATACCAGCTTCGGCCTAAGATACCTATACGCAAATTTAAAAGAATTACAGGCTTGTTGTGAGATTAAAGAGTTTATTATTCAAACTCGCGCTATTGATATAGTTGAACAAATATTAAAGTCAGAACCAGAAATTGTCGGTTTCGGTGTATATATATGGAACATAGTTGAAACCACTAATGTTGTGAATTTATTGAAAGTGATCGCACCTGACATTAAGATTATTTTAGGCGGTCCAGAAGTAAGTTACGAAACGCAGCAACAACCAATAGTACAATGTGCTGACTTCGTGTTAACGGGCGCAGCCGATTTAAGTTTTTATCAACTGTGTAAAGATATTTTAAATAATACACCGCCAGATAAAAAAGTCGTTCATTCAAAACCCGTAGCCTTAAATGACATAGCATTGCCTTATCAGTATTATACTGATGAAGATTTAAAAAACCGACTGCTCTATGTGGAAGCATCACGTGGCTGTCCATTTAAATGTGAATTTTGTTTATCCTCTTTAGACAAAGCATCCACGCCATTTGATTTGGAATTATTTCTTAAGCAAATGGAAATTCTTTATCAACGCGGTGCGAGAAACTTTAAATTTATCGATAGAACTTTTAATTTAAACATTCAAACAACGATGCAAATTATGCAGTTTTTCTTAGACAGAATGACTGACGATCTCTATCTTCATTTTGAAGTGGTACCGGATCATCTACCTAGAAAGTTAAAAGACTTGTTAACAAAGTTTCCTGAAGGAAGTTTACAATTTGAAATAGGCATACAAACCTTTAACATTGAAGTACAAGCGAATATTAGTCGTAAGCAAAATAATGCCAAGTCAAAAGATAATTTACTGTGGTTACGAGATAATACTCAAGCGCATATTCATGCTGATCTGATCTTTGGTTTGCCCGGCGAAACCTTCGACACCTTCAAAGATAGCTTTAACCAACTCTATCATTGTCGACCCCATGAAATTCAAATGGGTATTCTGAAACGTTTAAAAGGTAGTCCGATCATTCGACACACTGAAGCATTCGACCTGCGATTTAATCCATTGCCGCCATTTAATATCTTAAGCACAGACCGAGTGAATTTCGCTACCATGCAACGTATAAATCGTTTTGCTCGATATTGGGACATGATAGGAAATTCAGGGCGGTTTAAGTACTCATTACCCCATATATTGTCGAATGAACCTTTTGATGATTTTATGGCGATTACTGAGTGGATTTTTAATAAAACTGGTCAAATACATCAAATTAACCTAAAAAAGCTATTTGAACTAATTTCACAATCTGTGGAAGCTTTATTTCCAGAAAAACATCAATTGGTTATTTCAAAGATTGAATTAGATTACAATTCCTCGAAATTAAAAAGCCTTTTTAATAGCCTTAATCTTTATGCGGTTCCGAAAACGAAACCAACAAATAAAAATAAATCATTACAACGCCAACAAAGACATATGAGTTAGTAGTCGCCAATAAAGGGTATCTACTTTGTTGTAACAGTTGTTAGAAGCTATAGCCATGACTGCGATAACCAAAGCATTGAGATGATTCCCACCATCAAACAATACAATATCATCGGCACCATCGTAATTCGAATAACCGAGCCTTCACGGCCGGTTAATCCTACAACAGAACAGGCCGCAACCACATTTACCACACAAACCATATTTCCAGCATTCGAGCCAAGCATCTGTAAAGCAAGAACAATATTTTCTGAAATGCCTAAGTTGTTCGCTGTTGCTTGTTGTAAGTCAGCAAACATCATATTTGAAAAAGTTGCAGAGCCTGAAATAAAAGCTCCTAAGGCCCCTATGAAAGCTGCAAATAATGGCCATGCTTGACCAAAACTTTCAGCCATCATTATTGCTAACTCTTTTGGCATACTGTCTAACGTTGAGCCCGCGACATTTGAGTTTATAAAAATTCTGACTAAAGGAACCGCTGCTGCAAGTGTTAAAGCGGTTGGAATTAACGCTGTAGTTGACTCTTTAATTGCTGATAAAGCTTGTTTTTTACTCATTTTATGCAAGTAAAATGTCGCAATGGATACTAAAGTAAAAATAAACCCAGGCAAATATAAAGGACTAATAGAGTTAGAAATACCAGTCTCTAATATATTGTCGAAGGTAAATTTTATGCTGGCTAATACCGACTTAAATGGAAGAAAGTCTAACCTAGTTAATACCAGTAATATGGCGACTAAGACATAGGGGCTCCAAGCAAGACTTATTGATAAAGGTGTTTTTTCTTTTGATACGGGCTGATCATTACTATCGGCAATATTGGTATCATCATCTTCAAATTTCCAGATATCTCTAGGCATCAAAAAACCAACTTTTACTGCGCTAATAACTACTATTAACCCAATTAGCCCACCAATAATTGACGGGAACTCAGAGCCAAGTAAATTAACAACAATCCAGGCAGGAAAAACAAATGAAATACCTGAAAAAATGGCAAATGGCCAAAGTGCTAAGCCTTCTTTATAAGATTTGTTCGCACCCCAGAACCGGGTCAATATACACACCATGATCAGGGGAATAAATATACCAACGAATAGGTCAATTGTTACAGCTGTTATTGCAATATCTTGTAATTGAGTAGTAGATATATCAGATAAACCACGTTTAATGCCAACCACTACAGGAGTGCCAACCGCGCCAAAGGAGACTGCTGAAGAGTCAGCTATTAAAGCCAATGACACTGCTGCTAACGGATTAAAACCAAGTGCTACCAGCAAGGGGGCGCAAATTGCCGCGGGTGTACCAAAACCTGAAGCTCCTTCTAAAAAACTGCCAAATAACCATGCAATAATAATCAGTTGAATACGGCGATCGGGTGTAATTCCCATAAAACCTTTTCTTATCACGTCAATAGCACCACTTTGCGATAAAGTATTCAATAAAAAAATTGCACCAAAAACAATGATCAAGATTGAAGAGGCGATGATCCAACCTTCAATAATAGACGCAGCAATTTGAATAACAGGAACATACCAAAAAATAGCACTCATTATAGCTGTGATAACTAGGCTGATACTCATCGCTTTCATGGCCGGCAAGCGCATGAGGATAAGGAAAACTAGTACAGAAATAACCGGCATTAACGCAGTAATCGTTTGTAAAAATGTCATTTAAAATCCTAACAGCTAATGAATATCATGCATGATATTCATTAGCCTTTATTTATATTCTATTGATCATTCTTCAGGTTTTAAGAAGAGGGGATTAAAAATGCCTTATCTAAATTTCCATCTTCTAATGCGGTAAGATTATTCAATGTCACCGTTGAAATCGCCTCTAATGCCTCACGAGTAAAAAATGCTTGATGACCTGTAATAACAACGTTTGAAAATGTTAACAATCGAGCAAAAACATCATCTTGAAGTACCGTATTTGAAAAATCTTCAAAAAATAAATCTGATTCCTCTTCATAAACATCTAACCCAAGGTAGCCAATTTTTTCTTGTTTCAGACCATTGATTACCGCTAATGTATCGACTAAACCACCACGACTGGTATTGATAATCATCACACCTTCTTTCATTTTAGTTATCGATTGTTGATCGATAATATGATGAGTTTCACTGGTCAGTGGGCAATGTAAAGAAATAATATCTGATTGGGCATATAGTTCATCCAAACTCTTGTATTTAACGCCAAGAGCTTTTACTTCATCATTTTCATAAGGATCATACGCAATGACGTTACAGCCGAAACCTTGCATTATTTTAATAAAGCAAATGCCAATTTTTCCTGTTCCAATCACGCCGACTGTTTTACCGTGCATGTCAAAGCCGAGTAGGCCATCAAGTAAGTAGTAGTTTTCTCGAACACGAGAGAAAGCTCGGTGAATATGTCTGTTTAAGTCCATAATCAAAGCAACAGCATGTTCAGCAACAGCATAAGGTGAATATTCAGGCACTCGTACTACGTTTATATTATGTTTTAAGCAAGTATTGAGGTTCACATTGTTGTAACCGGCACAACGCATGGCAATATGCTTTACACCATTACTTGCTAATATTTCAATACAGTCATTATCTAACTGGTCATTCACAAAACAGCAAACAGCGTCATAACCATCGGATAATAAAGCGGTAAGGGGGGTTAAACGTGCTGGTATATATGTGAGCTGATGATTACCTTGATTAAATTTGTCTAAATTCTTTTGGTCATACGGTTTCGTACTGAATACAGCAACTTTCATGTTAAATTTCCTAGATGACTATGAACCAGTGTTCAATATTACTTTATGGGTAAATATCTTTGTATGTGATATAAAACTACATAATAGCTTTTTAAATAGTGGTAATTAGTATTACTTATTTGTAATGGTGTAATCTTACAACATAAAAAGGTATCTACAAGCTTTTAATTGGAATGATGTAATTTAGTTACATTTTATTTGATTCAGCGCATATTTGTAATTTTAAGCTTGGGACAAATATTTAATCATCGTGCGGGGGAAGGAGTCTTTGTGAAAAAAGTCATTAATCAATATCAAATGAATAATACAGATCGGTCGAATGTTCAAGGCCACTGACAATTTCTAACCAAAGCCTATTGAATAGAAACATTCTAACGGTGAGTTCATTAATAGGCTCATAAACGCCTATACCGTATTTCAAATAAACTCTATTACCGACGTAACCACTAACAGTAGCTTGGGTTTGATCACCTTCACCCTCAGTATCAATAGTTATATTGTTAATTAGTGGGATTTTTTCAATTTCATCAAATATACCCAAAGTGTTTGTTACCCCAAAACCAACGAGTAGACTTGCCGCAGCTGTACTATGCTCAGTGCCGGTATCTACGCCTCTACCTCTCACTAAATATGACAATATTTCGGCCTTTTCCATCGTAGGTGATGAAAATAGTTGCATGTTTAATGCATCCGTTAGACCGGTGATTTGTATACCAACGTTTATGTCTTCTGCTTTTATTTTTCTGCTGGCGCGTAAATTAAAATATGGATTATCAATAGGGCCATTAAAAGTAAACTCTCCTTTATCTATTTGAAGTTTTTGCCCATAAGCTTGAAAAGTACCTTTTGCTGATTGAATTTGCCCAAATAATTGAAAAGGATGCTTTTCTTTTTGACTAATTTTTAATTCGCCAAACAACTGGCTTTGCAAGCCTTGGCCTTCAATTTTAAATGCTTTATCAATATTAACGTTAATGTTGGTTTTGATGTCAAAAACTGAAGTTCTTTTATCTGAGGTCCGGCCATTTTTACCGACAATTATGACATCATCACTGAGTGAAACACTACTTTCAGGCAGTTTTTCGATATTATAACGACCATTTAAAACGTCTATGTTTCCACTAATAGTTAATGACTTATCCATGAGTAAAAAATTTAAATTAGGTGAAACATTTACTACTAATTGCGGAGGAAATAGTAAAGGTAAAGCTTTTGCCGTCAAGTTTATATTCATGGCCAAGTCGTCCTTCCATGACATATTTCCGTGCAAGTTGGCTTCATTATCTTCAATATAAAATTTACCGTCGAGTGTCATTTGATTATTTTTAATGGTGATTTCAGAAGAAATATTGTCAAATATATTGGCATTATCTCTCAATGTTAACTGACCCTGAACTAATGCTATGTCACCATCAACATTAGGGGATCTAAGTGTGCCACCAATGGAAAGATCAGCGGTTAATATACCTTGTAAATTGACCACTCCTGTTAAAATGCCTTTAAAAGGATGTAAATTAAGTTGATTAAGCGCTACTTTAGCCTCAATAGGATAATCAGAATGTAAATTAACAGTAGACATGATATTGATTAACGGATGGTTGTTGCTTCCCGTTAATAACAATTTATTAGTCAATTGGTTTTCGTTAACTGCAAATGAAAATTCCCCGTGCGACCACTGTGATAGTTGGTGTTCACTGAAATTATCCACGACTTTCAGGTAACCGGATGATAATGAAAAATGTCCATTTGCTTTCATTGGGTGTTGTGGTGACCATTTTACATTGACATCACCATTAAGATGACTGTTTAATTCAACACCTTTTGAGAGAAATAACTCATCAACCTCAGAAAAATCGGTGTTTAATTTAATCTCTACATCGCCAGACTTTCCAATAATCGTTTGATTTAGTAAGCATATATTTAAGGCTTTACCTTGCCAACAATGAGGCGATATGTTGCTTTCTTGTTTAACAATATCAATATTAAAATCAAATGTTTTATTGTTTTTTATGGCAGTATTTAGATAAGTGAACGTACTTTGTTCAACTGAACTATGCCACTGGGTAAAGTTGTTATTCAAATGGCCGGTTATAGCGAGATCTCCAGTAGAATTCCCTGACCAGTCGGTTTTTATTCGATGATCACTAGCGTTACCTTCAACATCAATAATGAAGTCTTCAACATTAAAAGTTTTGTTTTCCCTAATCCATTCTAATTGGTCATTTTTCAATGTTAATTGAATTTGGTGGTTACCCATAGGATGATAGTTAGCTTCAATTGTTAAAAAATTGCTATAAATGTCCAGCCATTTAAGGTGAGAAAATTGATTGTTTAACTGAATTATTGGGTCGTTTTTCTTTCCGGTAACAGAAAATTCACTGGTGAAATTGCCATTAACACTTTCATACCATTCATTAATTTTATCTACGGTTAATTGACCTTTAATATCCCAATATTCACTGTTTGTTGCTTGTAATGTTAATTGACTATTGTTGAAGTTTACAAATAGCTTTCCTGGTTTAATATGACCGGAATTATCTATGCCTATATCTGCATCAATGTTTAGCCCTATAGTGTTTAAATCACCTGATATATGGGTGTCGTTAAGCGTTATTGACCATTCGTTACTTGACCATGACCCCGAAGTATCTATATTTCCTTGTAATCGTCCTGCAATAAAATCGGGGAAGTGAGGCGTTAAAATCTTAATTTGTTCTTCCTGTTTTGTTAACTCTGCTAAATTTTGCAAGCTGAGTTGAGGCACTGAGAACCCTGTTGATGTCGCCGATAACAGCCATGTATGGTGTTTACCCAAGGTTGCTATTTCCCCCTTCAAATTTAACTGACTTGCTGAATCCCGATCATTAAAAACAAACTTATCAATAGTAAAAAGTTCTTGTTGGTGGCTAGCTTTTATTTCTACTTGTGCATTGTTATAACCATAACCGTTAATCTGGCTCGTCAAGCCAATGCTTTGTTTTCTTAAATCACCTAACAAAGTTAATGACAGCGAGGAAAAGCCACCAGCAGGTGATAAAAGTAGCGGCACAGGGATTTTCGTGGCGTCCATTGTCATATTAAAGGGCATATCTTTATGTATTAAATTAACAGTGCCTTGGCTAGAAAGGGCTAAACTGCCTTGGCTGCTCACATCAAAGCTTAAGGCTTCAAATGAACCTTGTAAGACTATTTTTTGAGTAGAATTAACTATTTCTGGCCATGATGTTATGTTGTTCGCTTGGCTTACTATGTGTGAATTTAATTGATATGGCGATGTTAACTTGGCATTCCCAGTTAATTGGCTAATGGTAAATTCTGGAGTCGTTGTTTTAAATTCACTAATATTTACATCAGAATAAAGCCAAGTTCCGCTTAATGTATTATTTGAAAATTGCCATTGTGAGCAGTGTTTTCCACAACTTTCCTTAAGATTTTTGTTTGTTGTTATGATTAGGGTATCAAGTTGCAATTGCTCGATAGTTAATGCGATGGGTAAGCGAACGTCAGGAAGTTGAACAAGGGCTTCATTGATTGTGTCGATTGAACTTGGGCTTGTTGTTTCATTTTCATCTTTTTCAATGTTTAAAGTTACATGCTTAGCTGTCGGCTTTACTAAGTTTACTTTACTTTTATTAACTGACAATTGAGTTGCAAATTGCTCAATTGATATTTCAGTCTTATTAAAAAAAAGCTGGCTTTCATTTATGGTAATTAAATCAGCTTCGATGGAAAATGGTATTTCAAATAGCTGATTATTTGATTCCTGAGGTGTGAAGCGTTCTTTTATTGAATCAATATCACTCCCTTTGTTGTTCGTTTTGTATCGTAAAGATAAATAGTCAGCGTTCGTAGGTTTAATGCACAGTGTGTGATTAAGTAGACAAATAAGGTCAACTTTTGTTGTTAATTCTTTTATGGTGATATCAAGCGATGCAGTATTCAAATGGACAGCGTTTAATTTAATCCCTTGAATGAATGAACCGCTGTGATAATCAACAGCCATACCGTTGATATTATTCAATAGTATTAACGTGAGACGTGAGCCCCAAGGAGTGGAAAGTAACAGGGTGATAATACAAAGAAATATTGCTAAGTATTTGGCAAAAATTAAAGTGATGTGACGTAACATCATAATTCAGCACCTAAATTAAGATGAATTCGCCATCCTTCATTCTCATCAGAGATACCATAGGCAAAATCTAATTTCACTGCACCAACGGGAGACAAATAATGTATACCTGAGCCAATGGAATATACAGGGTTGAGTTCATCTTTATTTGTAACGCTACCGCCGTCAGAAAATAGAGCAAAACGCCATTGTTTGTTTAAGTAATATTGATATTCGATACTTGCCACCACCAATCGAGATCCACCTACGGTAACAGGCACGGATATAGACGGATCCGAAGAAGAATCAATGGTAGATCCGATTGATTGATAAGCAAAACCACGAATGCTTTGATCGCCTCCAGCATAAAAGCGTAACGAGGGAGCCAATTGTGCATCTTTATCGATGTAAATAGCACCTAATTCGGCGCGGGTTACTAACCGATGGTTTGCTTTTAACGTGGTTATATAATTCCATCGCCCATGTATTCTAAAAAAACTATTGTCTGAGCCTACTGTTGAATGTGCTCCTTCAATATTATATGTTTGGCGAAAACCACCGCGGGGATCTAAAGCGGCACCTGAGCGAGTTGTTTTAGACCAGGTAATGCCAGGAATTAGATATTGAACATTGTCTTTTTCAGACCATATAATATTAGGACTGTCTTCATTCAGATCATACTGCCATGCTTCTTGATGAAGTCGTGCATATACTTGTCTGTTCCAATTATTTTTGCTAAACACATGCCCAATTTGAACTGAATAAAACTTAGTTGTTAAATCGGCGAAATCATCATTTTCAACATTTACTTTAAATTGCAAAATATCGTTCGTTGGATGACTTAAAGGAATACTGTAAATAAATTTTCCTGTAGGATTTAAAGGGGAGTATTCGATTTTAGTTTCTTGAAAATGTCCATTTTTGTTGATTAATGGCGTTCGCCAACCTGCTGAAAGACGAAACTGAGTGTCAGTGGCATAGCCTATGCCAAAATCAAATTGGTGACTTTTAGCGGGTGTGAGTGAAGCATTAATAGGAATTATATTCGGGTAACTGTTTTTACCTTGAATTTTGTCAGCATGGGTGACATGTACATTGCTAAAATATTGCGTAGATTGCAACTGATGCTGTAATTTATGAAATTTGTTGATGTTATAATAATCACCTTGTTTAAAAGGGATTAAGCTTGATAATAAGTTATCATCAAGCTCAAAATCATTAAAATTAACGCGACCAAACTGATATCTAGCACCGCTTTGATAAGTTATTTTAATGTTTGCATAATCATAATCTTCATTTATGGTTATGTTATTTTCAAGTAAGATACCATCCAAATAGCCCCGCTGTAGGGCAATAGATAGTATATAAGATTTTAAGTCTTCATATTTTCCATGGTGAAGTTTCTCTCCTTGTTGAATGGTCTTGTTGTTAACCAATCCAATCAAAGTCAGGTCGTCTTTAGCTTCCCCCAATATTGTCACATTTACATTATCAACAAGAGTTGGTTCATGTAATGTTATGGTTAATATGAGTTGCCAAGCGGTTTTGTTAACATCCATGTGAATGTCAGCTTGATAATAACCTAAAGCTTGTAGTGCTTTGGTGGTGTTATCTTTTGCAGAATAAAGAAATGCAGATCTTTCTAATTCGGTGGTTGGAAGTTGACCTAAATAATAATGAACATTTCTTTCAACTTCACTGGGCAGGTTACCTTGGAGTTCAACAGTTAAATTACTTCCATTGGCAACATGAGAGAACATGAAAAGCATTAACAACAGTATGATTTTTTGCAAAAAAAATATACTGCGAGCATGAAAGTGGCCTAGCGTTTTCAAAACCATTAAATTAACTTTATTCCTGAAAAATTTTACCCGCTATTGTGTTGTAAATATTACGCTATATCGGCGTGCCTGACCATGAGAATGGTAAAATTAAGCCAATGAAAGACATATGTAGAGATAGCAGTAATTATTTATCTAAATACATGGTGTTCACTGCATGCTTATGGTTAAATTTATTCATTAAATTTAAGTAAATAGGCTCTGTATTGATTAACCTTTATCCTGCCAATAAAATGGAAAATTTGTTAACACTGCTTAATAAGATATCCCACATATATCCAGTTGGCGTATTTAACCAAGAAGTTATTATTGTACAAAATGCCGGTATGCAACACTGGCTTAATCTTGCTATCGCTAGCGAACGCGGAATTAGCATGAATATACGTTACGCGTTACCTGCTCAGTATCTATGGAACTTAATAAGAACACTAGCTAGCGAAGATAAAGTGCCTGAACAGTCACCTTACTCAAGAGAAGTGCTTACTTGGCGTATTTATGCCATATTGGCAACTGAAACAGTTATAAATGATGATGATTTCAAACCCGCAACGGCTTATTGGCTAAATCAGAACATGCCAAATACACAGACCAAAATAACAAGTAAATCTTTAAAAAAAGCTGATTTGAAACGTTACCAGTTGGCAGGGCAAATGGCCGATTTATATGAGCAGTATTTAATTTTTCGTCCTGACTGGCTCAATGCATGGCAACATGGTGAAAAAAACATTGAACTTAGCGCTGATAATCAATGGCAAGCCAAATTGTGGCGCTTACTTACTGAGCAATTGCCATATAACCCAGTTGAATTACTTAATGATGCGATAGCGAATATACCGGATAAACTCCAAGGAGATCCAAACGTTTTACCTAAACGAATGAGCTTCTTTGGTATTAACACTATGGCGCCGATGTGGATAAATTTTATTAATGCGTTGAGCGAATATATAGAAGTTGATTTTTTTCATTTAAATCCTTGTTTTTCGTACTGGGGCGATATTATCAGTGAAAAGCAAGCGTTCAAAAAATTATCACATTGGTCGAATGGCGCTAGTGATGAGCATTTAATTGTCGGAAACCCGTTATTAGCAAATCTGGGGCAGCAGGGGCGTGAATTTTTAGCTTTATTGCAAGATTACAGTACTGTTAACATTGAGTTGTTTGTTAAAGCTAGTGACAACAATAGCAATCAAGATAGCATTGAAAATTCAATATCATCTGTGAGTATCCTGCATCAATTGCAAAATGATATATTAACCCTCAATGATGCGACTGAAAAAAATGATGAAACAGAAGTTCCATTTCCGTTAGTAGATGACTCAATCACTATTGTCAGTTGTCACAGCGCACTACGCGAAGTACAAGCACTTCATGACTATTTACTCCATCAGTTTAACGATACTAGGGGCAATGGCGATAAATTAACGCCAAAAGATGTTTTGGTGATGTGCCCGCAGATAGAACAATATGCGCCTTATGTTAATGCGGTTTTTACCCGTGGTTGGCAAGACTTAACTGATGAAGTACCGCCACTACCTTGTTCTATTGCTGATCGTAGTGCTAAAGATAGCGATCCATTAATCGCTGCGTTTAGTGAGTTGTTATCATTACCTGATTCACGTTTTCAAGTATCTCAACTGTTAAGTTTTATCCGTTTACCTGCGGTGGCTAATAAATTTTCTATTAATCAAGAAGACAGTGAAAAAATTAGCCTCTGGTTACAACACGCCACTATTCATTGGGGATTAGATCAAGCCCATAAAGAAAGCTTGTTAGGTGAAAAAGCCAGTAATAGTTTTACTTGGCAGCAAGGATTATCCCGGTTATTACAAGGTTTTGCTTATTCAGATACCGATAGTATTTATCAAGATCAGCTACTAATAGGGGCTGTTGAAGGTGATGATGCCATTCTACTAGGCCAATTAATGTTGTTTATAGAGCAATTACAGCATTTTTCTCATCAGCTAAATATCGCTAGAAATGCCAAATCATGGCAGAACTTTTTATTAAGCCAAGTAGAATTACTTTTTTCTACTCAAATGGTGTTTTCAAGTAATGGTTCAGATCAAGCCGTTAATCAAATAAATAACCAAATCGAGACTAGCATCTCGATTATCGAACAAGCGATCTCATCATTAGTTGAATATTGTGAGCATGCTCACTTCAATGAAGCCATTGAGTTACCCATTATCGTCGATTTTCTCGATAATCATTTTAGCCAAGGCGATGCTAGCCGACAATTTATGGTTGGACAAGTCACTTTTTGCTCAATGTTACCTATGCGCAGCATCCCGTTTAAAGTGATTGCCGTATTAGGTTTAAATGATGGCGAGTTTCCAAGGCAGCGTCCAGCCCTAGGCTTTGATCTAATAGCACAAAGTAAGGCTGTTTTAGGGGATAGATCACGGCGCGGTGATGATAGATATTTATTTTTGGAAGCGTTAATTTCTGCTAGAAAAGCCTTGTATTTAAGTTACCAAGGCCGAAATATCCGTAATAACAATGAAAAACAACCTTCATTAGTCTTGAAAGAATTAATGGATTATTTAGCACAAGGTTATGGTTGGCTGTTCGATCAAGAAAACTCTCATGTTCATCAAATACCAATGCAACCTTATAGTGAAGATAATTACTTAGCCAGAAGTGTTACGGCAGGTCACAAACCTAGCTTCGATGCTAATTGGCTTGCATTATCTCAACATAATTACACCAACGATTCGCAAAGCACGTTGCTAGTTGATGCATGTGATATTTCAGATAATGTTGATATGATCAGTGCCGTAGAACTCATCCGTTTTTTCCAACATCCGAGTAAGTTTTTTGCACAACAAGTACTAAATTTGTATTTAGATAGTAATGATATTAGCCTAGACGACGTGGAGCCGTTTAGCGTAAATCATTTAGATAATTATCTATTAAAACAAGATCTGCTCGCGGCGAACTTGGCGACAAAAAATAGCAACACAATTGAACAAATAATAGAAGTTGCTTCGTTGTCTGGAAAATTTCCCGATTTACCTACTACGCAATTGCATTTTGAAGATGCACTTAATGCAAGTAGTCAACTTGCTCAAGAGATTATTTCGCAAGGTTGTGATAATCCTGATCTAATAGATTGTAATATAGTACTTAGCTTTGCAGAGAATAATGCACCCAAACAAGAAGTAACTTTATCGGCTCAGATCCCTGTGAAAATGACTGATAAAGGTATGACAATTGTTTTTTACCGTAGCTCAACAGCGAAGCCTAAAGATTTATTCACCTTATATTTACATTATTTAATCGTACAAGTATGGCAACAACAAAACTGTTCCAAACCTAATTATGGTTCATGTTCCCTTAGTCAAGTAAACAATGCTCAGGGTTTTTACTTTAATACGAAGGCACAAAAAGTAGATCAATATACGATTAATAATGATTTCACGGAAGATGCTAACACGGAGTTATCCATGTGGATGAGTGTTTATGCCCAAGGTCAAAAACAACCGTTACTGCTTAATGGAGCGCTTGCCGCAGAAGTATTTAAGGAGTCGAGAGGTAAACGGGTGACAATGACAGAAGATCGTTTTGAGACATTTTGGTGTGGCGTTGCAGCACAAATAGGTGGACAACCAGGTTTTGGTCAAGATTCATATATCCGTTACTTTTGGCCTTATTGTCCGACTATCGAAACAGTAGTGCCACAAGTTGAGTCAGTTTATCAGGGATTGTACAGCTGCATTTTGAAAGTTAATGCGAGTAAGTCGAAAACAACGAAAGGAGCTAGTCGTTAATGTCTACGCAGGTGCAATTGAAAAATTTAGAAGCGGCTACCATCCCTTTAACCGGACGACATTTAATTGAAGCTAGTGCAGGTACGGGTAAAACTTATAATATTACCCGTATTTATTTGCGGCTATTACTAGAGCGAGAGCTAACAGTAGAAGAAATTTTATTGATGACTTTTACCAAAGATGCCACACAAGAGCTTCGTGGCAGAATTGATGCTTCTATTCGTGAGGCGCTAACTAACTGGCAATCATTATGCGAAACAGATAGTTATTTTGCCCAAATTAGTAAAAAAGTTCACCCTGATAAAGTAAAGTTTTTACTGAAGCGTGCTTTATTATTTTTAGATGAAGCGGCTATTTTTACTATTCACGGTTTTTGTCAGCGCGCGTTAACACAACACGCTTTTGCTAGTGGTTTGCCTTTTAACGCGAACATGTCGACAAACAGCAATGAGTTAATATTAGAAGCTTGCCAAGACTGGTATCGACAATTAGCTAAACAAGACAGTGATTCATTTGCTTTAGTTGAGCAGTTTTGGGCTACACCATCCGCTTTTGTTAGTAGCTTTGCTAAGCCTATTTCACATAGAGCTGAACTGTCTGTGCTTGATGTACAAGAATTAGTGAATAAGTTTGTCAAATTAGCCAAACAAGCTAATAGTGCTATTGCAACAGACTTAAGTTTACTTAATGAAGGTTTGGTTGCCCATAAAAAAGCTGAAGAACAGGAAAAGAGGGCGATTGAGTTAGTTAAGTTACAAACTTGGCTAACACAATTGAGCGAGTGTTTTAATGAACAAGCGTTACTCGAGACAATAAAGCAGCCAATGCCTGATTATTTACTCAACGGTAATCGACACCCTAAGGCATTTAAAGTCGCGTTAGCTCAAGTATTAGACACAAGTAAAAAAATTAAAACCGATGTTAAAGACTTAGCTAAAAAGATCAATAAAGCAAAAGCTTATCAGGTAGTCCGTAGTGCAATTTATCAAATACGTGGGCAAGTTTTACAATCCAAAGAACAGCTTAACGTACTCGACTTCGATGATTTGATTAATACCTTAGCGGATTGTTTGAAAAATGAGGAGGATAATCGGCTAGCAAAAACTTTATTAGCTCAATATCCTGTAGCGCTTGTTGATGAATTTCAAGATACAGATCCTCAGCAATTTTCTATTTTACAAAGTATTTATTATCAAACTAACTTCCTTCAGGAATCCGTCGGCAATTTTCATCACCAACAAATCAAGTCCGCGTTATATCTCATTGGCGATCCTAAACAAGCTATTTATGGCTTTCGCGGTGGCGATATATTTGCTTATTTGAGCGCACGTAGTAACTGTGATTATCACTGGCTTATGGATACTAACTGGCGTTCAAGCCCTGATATGGTTAATGCTTATAATCAGGTGTTTCATGGCGATGGCGATAATACAGTATTTGGTTATGGTATTCCTTATCAAAGTGTTAAAGCAGGAAAAACTGTCAATCAACCACCTAGCTCATTTCATTCACAAAATAATCAATGTAAAGCACTTCAATTTGTTCACTTTTCTACTGAGGAAAAGGAAAGTAAACAATTTGTTAGACCACTCATGGCAACCTGGTGTGCAAATGAAATTGTCTCATTATTAACAGATGAAGAAGTGAAACCTAAAGATGTTGCCATTCTAGTAAGAGATGGCCGTGAGGCCGCCGATATAAAACAAGCTTTGTTAGCTGCTAACTTGGCTAGTGTATTTTTATCTGATCGGGCAAACTTATTTCATAGTGAACAAGCGATGCAGTTGATTAGTGTGTTGAAAGGCATATTATCACCTGAAAATGAACGCTTATATTTAAATGCTTTGGCCTGTGGGCTGTTTGGATATGACGCATCTGCTTTGTATCAGCTGCAACAAGATGAAATGGCTTATCAAACGTTGAAGTTCAGTTTTTTTGATTATAGAGAACAATGGCAACGCCAAGGCTTCATTGCTATGGCGATACACCTAATGCATCAACATTTTAAAATTTCTATAGAGAATAAAGATAGGGCATTAACGAACCTGTTACATTTATTTGAAATTTTACAATCAGCTAGCCAAAAATTTTTACAACCACAGGAGCTTCTTTATTGGTTTGAACAACAATGTAGTATAGAGAATAGTGCGTCGAATAATGATATGGAAGCAGAGCAACGCCTTGAAAGCGACGGTGATTTAATTCGCATCGTAACGCAACATGGCGCGAAAGGTCTAGAATATCCCACCGTTTTCATCCCTTTTGCTACTCGACATAAGGATCCACTTAAGTTTGGTAATAAGTCGGTGAGTTATATCGAATATCACAATGAACAAGGCCAATTATGCATGAGTTTAGATGGCGATGACCAAGCGAAAAGTGCCATGGCAAATGAAGCTTACGCTGAAACTATACGCTTATTATATGTGGCAATAACGCGTGCAGAAAACCGTTGTTATATCTTTACTACGCCTTTTGATAAATATGCGTTTTCGCCCCTTGGCAAAACCCTACAGTGGCAACTAGAAGAAGATATCGTTCAGCACTTACAAAAATTACAGGCGAAATCACCACAAGCAATTGATGTTAAACAAGTGTCGTTCGACGCCATCAATTTTGATGTTTATCAGCAAAATAACGATCACTTAGTGGGCATAGAAAAGCCTGAAGTCAGTAAGTTCAAGGGAAAGATAGAGCGAGATTGGTGGCTTAGTTCTTTTTCAGCGTTAAGTCGAAATTTGCGTCATGGCGGTGTATCAACGCCGGACAGGGATACAGAACTATTAGGTAATGTAGTTACATCATCCCTCAAACAAAAAAAACCACGATTACGCTTTGAATTAGCGAAGGGCGCACACAGCGGTAATCTTTTACATGATATTTTAGAGCAGACTGATTTTAAAATGCCCGATGAAACTCGAGGTCACTGGCTTGAAAGTATTAAGTGGCCATTGGTTAAGTATGGCGAATTAACTGCAGGTTTTAACGAAGATGATCTCATTTTTTGGCTTGATGAAATAATTACAACTCCGCTTGTTGAACCTTTTACCGGATCACAATTATCTCACGTTAATTTATCTTCCGATAAAGACTTTTGTTTAGCTGACATTGCAATGGATCAAACCCTTCGGGAAAGTGAGTTTTATTTCCCTATGGAAAAAGCGAATATCAGTGCATTGACTAAATTGCTAACCGATCATCGAAATTTGACGAAGCTTGATGAAGATCACAGTTTTAACGCTAATCCTGTAAGGTTACCTAGTTATCAATCATTAAAAGGCATGATGCACGGCTTTATTGATTTAGTGTTTGAGCAAAATGGTAAGTATTATGTTTGCGATTATAAATCTAGTCACTTGGGGGATGATTTTACTGATTATAACCCTCTAGCTTTACGCACTAATATTGAAAAAAACTATTATGATTTACAATATCTTATCTATAGCTTGGCATTACACCGTTACCTTAAACAAAACGTGACTGATTATGATGTAAAGCAGCATTTTGGGGGGATTTATTATCTTTATCTACGGGGGATGACTAACGATGAAAAACATCGCGGTGCTGGTGTTTATTTTCGAAAAATTCCTCTTGAAGAGCTTACGATTTTAGATAATATTTTCTTGGGCAAGGAGAAGTCATAATGGTGTATAACAGTTTTTCTCAAGCCCAAAATGCGTTAAGCGGTATTGAAGCAATAGACTATTTTTTCTCAACAGAAATTATTACCGCATTAAAGGTGACAAATGATGCTACAAGCAAACTTTTAACTGAATTATCATCCGAGCAAGAATCAATACTTATCCATATTTTCATGGCTTTAAGTGCAAGTTTACGGGCGGGGCATACGTGTTTACCTTTGTCTGCGATAGCGCAGCAACATTGGGCAGAAGCATTCGATGAGCAAGGGCAACTTAGTCATCAAGGTTTCATTTTTCCTGAACAAGCAGCATTACGTGATTTAATTACTTTACTTAATATTAGTGCTAATGAAAATAAGCCTGTTGTGTTTGAAAATAAATGTTTATATATACGCCGATATTATGCATTTGAACAAGCACTTATCAATGATATTAAAGATCGTTTATCAGAGCGCTTACCTACATCACCTGAAACTATAACGAGTGTAATTAATCAACTTTTTCCTGTAGTGGAAAATGAAGCAGCTATTGATTGGCAAAAGATTGCGGTTGCCAATGCTATGAATAAAAACTTTACTGTTATTGCTGGTGGGCCTGGTACAGGAAAGACCTATACGGTTACCAAATTATTGGCTGCTTTAATTATGCTAAACAAAATTAAAAGTGGATCAACCCATGAAGAGCGCTTCGAACAGACACTTGAAATAGCATTAGTAGCACCAACCGGAAAAGCTGCACAACGGTTATCAGAGTCTATTATTAATGCCATTGCTGGTTTTAAAGAGTTGATCAACGATCAAGTTCTCGATGCAATACCAACACAAGCGAAAACTATTCATCGTTTGCTTGGCGTTATTCCAAATAGTCCTAATTTTAGACACGATCAAAACAACCTTCTCAGTTGTGATATTTTACTAATCGATGAAGTATCTATGGTTGATTTACCTATGATGACTCGTATTTTTAGGGCACTAAAAAGTGATACCAAAATAATATTGCTAGGTGATGCCGATCAACTACCTTCAGTTGCTGTGGGAAGTGTCTTGGCTGATATTGCTCCGAGACCCCATTCTGGCTATAGCTTAGCTAATTTACAGTTTTTAGCACAAGTCTGTACATTAGATGAACAGCAATTTAAAAGTTCATTTATACCAACGGATCATTATAGTGATCACCTAAGCTTTTTGGTAACCAGTCGTCGTTTCGATGGGGAAGGTGGTATTGGGAAGCTAGCGACAGAAGTTATTAATGGTAAAAGTAAGCAAAGTTGGCAATTATTACATGCTGCTCATCAAGATAAAGGAAATCAATTAACGTTAGTCGATGGCGATTTACATAGTTGGCTTTCACCCTTAGTAAAAGAATATTATCAGGGTATTAGTCGATGTAATAATATTGAAGATGCGTTTGTTTTACTGGCAAAGTTTCGTATTCTTTGTGTTACTCGACAAGGTGAGTTTGGTGTTGATGCAATTAACCACTGGGTAAAAGAGCAACTGGCTGTTAATACAGCCCAATCTTGGGGACAAACACAAGATAATTACCATGGTATGCCGATTATGATCAGTGAAAATGATTATCGCCTTGGACTCTTCAACGGTGATATTGGATTACTTTGGCACGTTAGTAGTAATTCTGATGACAATGGTAGTCAAAGGTCTGATCATTTAATGGCTTTTTTTGAACAGCCTAAAACAACGATGGGTGAAACACGTTATAAAACATTACTCCCATCAAGACTACCAAAATACGATAGCGTGTATGCGATGACGATACATAAAACACAAGGTAGTGAATTTTCACATGTTGCCATGTTATTGCCTAAGCAAAGTAATAATTTATTACTATCACGTGAATTAATTTATACCGGTATTACCCGAGCAAAAACACAGCTCACTATCGCAAGTAACCAGCATACTTGGCAACAAGGGGTTGTTAATGTGGTAAAACGTTATTCTAGCTTAAAGATAGTCGAGTAAATGCAGCTCAGCTGTCACTAACTTGTTATACTGAGCCTCCTATTATTAGGTAGACATTTATTTAGACTTCACAATACTTTTGAGGAAATTTAACCGTAATGCAATTAATGAATATAGACAAAGCTATTTATAGAAAACACTTAAATATTGTTATCGTTGGCTTTATTTCAACGTTACTCATATTAGCTTTGATTTTTGGTCAACTTATGATCATGAGCTTTGCCGAAGAAGGCGTTAATAATTTTAAATATAATCTATTGGGCGTTATATTATCGTTGTTGGCATGTATGGCGATTCTTCATAGCATAAAAACATCAGCATTTTTCAAAGAAATTTACTATGTATGGCAAGTGAAGCAAATACAAAATCTAATTTTCCGTAAACTAAAAAAAATTAAACTTGCAGCAAAAGACTTAGACCAAGATGCATTGATGATTTTAACTTTTTATTATCAAAGCCAACAGCAAGTGTATGAGCTTGATGATAATACATTAACTATTACTACGGTAAATAAAGATTTGAACGACTTACAAGAAAAAATTGCTGAGTACAACCTTACTATCGATATTGAACAATTTGATAAAAAAATGATATCTGCTTATGCTTAGTTTTTCTACTTAGCATAAGAGAGAATTGAATATGATAGGTTATGTAACATTAGGCACTAATGATTTAGACAAGTCAGTTGAATTTTATGATCAGTTATTTGCCACTATAGGCGCGGGTCGGTTTTTAGAAACAGATCAATTTGTTGCTTGGTCAACGGGTAATGATAGTGCCGGCGTTTCTGTGACTAAGCCTTTCAATGGTAAGCCTGCCACCGTCGGTAACGGTAACATGGTTGCCATTATGTTAGATTCAACAGCTAACGTAGATGCCTTTTATCAAAAAGCACTTGATCTCGGTGGTACCTGTGAAGGAAAACCAGGTTTTCGTGGCGAAATAGGTGGCTTTTATGCAGGTTACTTTCGTGACTTAGATGGTAACAAGCTAAATGCATTTCACATAGATATGCCAAGCTAATATCTTTAACATGACATAAAAAAACCACTACTAGGGAAAGTACTGGTTGTTTATATTTCTATCATCAATTCACTAAAATAGTGTTGTTTTGAGTCTAGAAATTAATCTAGCTCAGAAGACTATCTTGCACGGAAAATAATGCGACCTTTAGATAGATCATATGGTGTTAGTTCAACTGTTACTTTATCGCCGGTTAAAATACGGATATAGTTTTTACGCATTTTACCAGAAATATGAGCAGTCACTACGTGGCCATTCTCTAATTCAACTCGGAACATAGTGTTAGGTAAAGTATCTAAAACTGTACCTTGCATTTCAATATTTTCTTCTTTCGCCATGGGGCGCTAAACCTCTATAAGTGTGCAAAAAGCCAAATATTCTATTTAAATTGTAAGAATTTTTGACTGATAAAAAAAGTTGCGCGAATGATGCCTAATTGCACGACTAAAGTAAAGCTTTGTAGGGGTTTATTTACCATGATTGTTGTTTTTATAACCAGTAGTCGATTTTCTTTCAACCAACTGCCACTCTCTACTGATAAATCGTTCATGTGGAAAGTAAGTATTTTTATAATTCATCTTTTTACAGTCATCAATTTGGTAACCTAAATATAAATACGGAAAGCCTAATTTTCTACATAAGTCAATTTGCGTAAGGATTGAAAATCGCCCCAAACCATAGCTTTTAAAGTCAGGATGATAAAAAGTATAAACCGCCGATAAACCATTATTTAATACGTCAGTTACTCCAACGCATATTAATTGGTTAACACCATCTAATTCACACCAGGTTTCAATAAAAATCTGCGTTGTGATATTACTGGTGACAAAACTTTCAAATTGTTCGATATTGGCAGGATACATGCTGCCATCTTGATGAAATGTATTGATGTACAGTTCATATAAAGGGTAATAATAATCTCTAATTTGTTCTGATTTTTTGATGGTGAAATTAGCATTGCGTTTTATTGAACGTTTTTGACTTTTAGAAGGGGTAAACTCATTAACTAAAATTCGAATAGACTGGCATGCTTCACAGGCTGGGCAATAGGGACGGTATGATTGTTCACCACTGCGACGAAAACCCTCTGTCATCAATGCACTATAACTGTCCTTGTTTTGTAATCGCTCGTCAACCGCAATTAATAAACGCTCTTCTTCGTTAGGTAAGTAACTACAAGGAAAAGCTTTGGTAATACCCACTTTATAACTGCTGTCATTCATATGACTACTTCTTTCCAAATGTTAGTGTGTTATTGCCATCAGTATCAAAGTAATACGACTTTAGTTAATAGATAACTCACGTGGTACCCAAAAATCAGACGCCACTTCTTTATGTATAGCAGTTTGTTTTAGTGCGACAAAGTTTTCACGTGATATTTCTATTGCTCCCATGTCTGCTAAAAAGTTATTTAGTAACTGACAGTCAATAAAATCGACATCAATAGACTTAAGTAATTCACCCAATGCCACCAAAGCAAACTTAGAAGCATTTGAGGATGTATAAAACATAGATTCACCAGAGAAAAAACCGTTAATGGCCACGCCATACAGCCCTCCAACTAGTTTAGGGGGAACCACAAGGTTTGTTTGCCAAACTTCAATAGAATGGGCAAAGCCTAATCGGTGTAAATTGATATAAGCGTTTTGCATTTCAGGCAAGATCCACGTGCCATCATCTCTAAAAGGTGCGTCTGCACACAGTGCTATGACGTCATCAAAGGCGGTATTTAACGTGATTTTATACGGAGATTTTTTTAAGGCTTTTCTTAAGGTACGGTTAATCCGTAGTTCGTCTACTTTAATGATCGCTCTTGGGTTAGGCGACCACCACATTAGTGGATCATGTTCGCTAAACCATGGGAATATACCTTGGCTATAAGCATTAATAAGCCGTTTTGGTTGTAAATCTCCACCTACGGCTAATAAACCATTAGGCTCTGTAAGCGCATGTTCTACAGGAGGAAAAGCTAAGCTATTATCGCTGAGTTGATAGAGGCTCATATTATGTAGATAATATTCATATTAGTTAGCATTAAAAGGCTCAGAGGAAGAGAGTTGATAAAAGAAAATGTTTTTCTTATTTTCCATTAAATCGTGCAACCTATAAGCCTTTTCTCTAACTATTGGGCGTCAAGAAAGCGTTCAGCATCTAACGCAGCCATACAACCAGCACCTGCTGAAGTAATTGCTTGACGATAGATATGATCGGCAACATCACCGGCAGCAAATATACCTTCAATACTGGTTTGTGTAGCATTACCTTGTGTACCACTTTGAATTGTTAAATAACCATTCTCCATAGCCAGTTGGTCTGCGAAAATATCAGTGTTAGGTTTGTGGCCTATCGCAATAAATACACCCGCAACATCAATTTGCTCTGTGGCATCTGATTTAGTATCTTTCAAACGTAAACCCGTTACGCCCATATTATCGCCTAACACTTCATCTAAAGTACGATCAGTGTGCAGAATAATGTTACCGTTTTTAACTTTTTCATTTAATCGTTCGATTAATATTTTTTCAGAGCGGAAAGTATCACGACGGTGAACTAAATGTACTTCGCTAGCAATGTTAGATAAATACAGCGCTTCTTCAACAGCAGTATTACCACCGCCAACAACGGCAACTTTTTGGTTCTTATAAAAGAAACCATCACACGTTGCACAGGCAGAAACACCACGTCCCATAAAGGCTTCTTCTGAAGGTAAACCTAAATATTGTGCTGATGCACCAGTACAAATGATTAAGGCATCACAGGTAAATGTTCCATTGTCGCCAGTTAAAGTAAAAGGGCGTTTTGAAAAGTCTACTTTATTGATGTGATCAAAAATAATTTCAGTATCAAATTTTTCAGCATGTTTTTGCATGCGCTCCATTAATGCTGGACCGGTCAAGTCATCAGCATCACCTGGCCAATTTTCTACTTCTGTTGTTGTGGTTAACTGACCACCTTGTTGCATACCAGTAATCATTACTGGTTTAAGGTTAGCTCGGGCTGCATAAACTGCGGCAGTATAACCAGCAGGGCCTGAGCCTAAAATAAGTAGGGGACAATGTCTAACGTCGCTCATGAATGAGTTCTCCGGAGTTTGTTTTCAACAAATAATATTGATAAATAAATTTTTGATAAATAGATATAACTTTAATGATTGGGATGATAAGTGGTTCTATCAAGGGTGTACAGTTGCTTTAAAGATATATTAGTTAAAATGAGTATAAAAAATATCGTAGATTAGACATTTTTACTTTTTTCTACATATAAATACATAATCAATCAAATGAAAATATTCTATTTACGTTACTCATACAATATTCTAAAAATTATAAACTATTTCCTGCGATAAAATTAATTCATGAAATACCTATAAAAAAGAAACAATAAAGAGTTATTTCTTAATAACATGCCTTAATTATTAGCCTATTAACTCTCGCTGAATCAGGCATCTTGAGGTAACATATGGTTATATTAATAAACCCTGCTTTTCATGGACCCTTAATTGCCTTCAGAATTAGTTAAAAATACCGAACAAGAGCTCGGTGAAGTAAATAATGACAACAGTAAACACTCCCAACTTAGTGGTGTACAACGTCTGCTTGAAACCGGCCTGCTATTTTTTAGTGTCTTTGCCATGTTTATTATGTTGGCATTGTTTAGCTTTGATCCCGCTGATCCAGGTTGGGCGCAAACAGGTTATCAAACACCCATTAGAAACCTAGGTGGGGCTGTTGGTGCTTATTTGTCTGATTTATTGCTAAATTTATTTGGTTTTATCGCTTATAGCCTACCTTTTATCATTGCGATTATTGGCTGGTTATTATTTCAAAAATTTCATCAATTAATGCAGTTAGATTACCTAACCCTTGCCTTAAAATTGATTGGATTTATTATGTTCTACTTAGGGATAACGTCCCTAGCTAGTATGAATTTTGATGATCTTTTTTATTTTTCAGCAGGTGGTATTTTAGGTGACGTGTTAAGTGAAACACTTTTACCTTATTTTTCTTTTGTTGGTACTACCCTAGTATCTGTTATGTTTACTTGTGCTGGTTTTGTACTATTAACCGGTTTTTCATGGCTTAATTTTATTGATAATGTAGGAAAATATACAATAGCAACGGTGTTATTTATCCAACAATTACCTCGATATTTGCTAGATAAGTTTAACTCACGTGATACTAAGGTATCTGATGATTCAGAGAAAAAAATCATAGAAGAAGACAAAAAGGTTACCGCTGAGCCATCACCTATCAAATCAGCCAAAAAGAACAAGTTAGCTATTCCATTTCTTGATTCAAAGTCTGAAAATAGCTCTGAAATGAAAGAACATTTTATTGATATCAATGACCTAATGGATGGTCCGCTTGAAATTAAAGTGCAAGAGCATGTAAGTGATGCTGAGATATCTGCTGCTTTTGCCGATGTTGAAAAAGTAGACGTTGCTGATGATAACGTATTCGTTGATAACAAGCCTTCAGGAGAGCTTGTTAGTAGCACTGATGACAATCAAATAAATCTAGTGCCCGCAGTAGAAGAAAAATTCGTAGGCATGCCTTCAATTGATTTGCTTGACCGCCCAGATAAAGCTCAAAATCCTATTAATAGAGATGAACTAGAGCAGGTGAGTCGTTTAGTTGAAGCCAGACTATTAGACTTCAAAGTACACGCACAAGTTGTTGCCGTTTATCCTGGACCTGTTATCACCCGTTTTGAACTTGATTTAGCACCCGGTATGAAGGTAAGTAAAATTAGTGCCTTATCCAAAGATTTAGCCCGTGCATTATCTGCAATCAGTGTCCGTGTCGTTGAAGTCATTCCTGGAAAATCTGTTATTGGTTTAGAATTACCTAATAAACATCGAGAAATAGTACATCTTAGTGAAGTCATTTCATGTACCGCTTTTGAAGAGTCAAAGTCACCTTTAGCGATGGTCTTAGGAAAAGACATTGCAGGGGAGCCTGTCGTGGTTGATTTAGCTAAAATGCCACATTTATTGGTTGCCGGTACAACGGGCTCAGGTAAATCAGTGGGTGTTAATACCATGATTGTCAGCTTGTTATATAAATCAACGCCAGAAGATGTACGTTTGATCATGATTGACCCTAAAATGCTTGAGCTAAGTGTTTACGAAGGGATACCTCACTTACTTGCGGAGGTGGTCACTGATATGAAAGATGCGGCTAATGCACTTCGCTGGTGTGTCGGTGAAATGGAACGTCGCTACAAATTAATGTCGGCACTGGGTGTACGTAATCTTAAAGGTTATAACAAAAAAGTCTTATCCGCTATTGATGATGGTGAGCCTCTTATTGATCCCATCTGGCAACCTAGTGATGGTTTAGACCAAACACCGCCTATGTTAGAAAAACTACCGAGTATTGTTGTTGTCGTTGACGAATTTGCGGATATGATGATGATTGTTGGTAAAAAAGTAGAAGAATTAATTGCACGTATTGCACAAAAAGCGCGTGCTGCGGGTATTCATTTAATACTGGCAACACAACGTCCCTCTGTTGATGTTATTACGGGTTTAATTAAAGCTAATATTCCAACCCGAATGGCATTTCAAGTTTCTTCAGGCTTGAACTCTCGTACTATTTTAGATCAACAAGGTGCCGAACAATTATTGGGTATGGGGGATATGCTTTATTTACCACCGGGAACAGGTGTACCCACACGTGTTCATGGGGCTTTTATTGATGATCATGAAGTACATGCGGTTGTTAAAGATTGGAAATTACGTGGTGAGCCTAACTATATTGAAGAAATTTTAGCCGGTGGTAGTGATCCTGACACCTTACTTCCAGGTGAGCAAAATGAAGCGAATGAAGCAGAAGAGCTCGATGTGTTATACGACGATGCAGTAAATTTTGTTACAGAAAAGCGTCGTGTTTCAATTTCTAGCGTACAAAGACAATTTAGAATTGGCTATAACCGCTCAGCTAGAATAGTTGAACAAATGGAAATTCAAGGTGTCGTATCTACTGCAGGCCACAATGGCGCACGTGAAGTTTTAGCGCCACCACCCATTAAAGATTAAGTTTAAAATAATATGAATAAAGCGCTTCTTGTTAATTCTACTCTCGTTCTCGTGCTAGGTATGGCCATGAGCCCATTAACTTCTGTTTTAGCCCAGCCCCAGGTCAAAGCCCCAATACAATTTGACGCAAGCAAAAAGTTGTTAATGACAAAGCTTGCAAATTTAGATTTCTTTAGTGCTAATTTCACTCAAGAAGTTGTTAGTGAAGCAGGTGAGTTACTGGAACAAAGTTCAGGAAACCTAGCAATTAGTAAACCTAATCTAGCCAATTGGCATACACAAGAGCCAGATGAACTGACTATTGTTTCTGACGGCGATGATGTCTGGTTTTATAACCCCTGGATTGAACAAGTCAGTGTTTATTCTTTATCCGCGGCAATTGCTAAAACGCCGATATTGTTACTTACCAGTAAGGATGAGTCTTTATGGCAACAATACACCGTTAATCAAGAAAAAGACAAGCTACAAGGCGAACGTTTTGTGATCAGTGCTAAAGATCCTAATAGTCAAATTAAGAGTTTAACGCTAGTATTTTCAGAAAAAGATCAAAATTCTCTACACAGTAACCTTAGTCAATTTTCATTTCTTGATGCTACCGGCCAAGTTAGTCATATTAAATTATCAAACTTTGATGCTCATACAGCCCCTAACGGTAATTTGTTTAATTTTATCATCCCACAAGACGTACAGTTAGATGACCAACGCGCTAATTAGGAATTTTAGTGGATAACCAACAGCAAACTAGCTTATTTAATTCAACACAAGACGGTTCTAGTGATTCTACTGACCAATCATCTGGAATTTTTGTCGGTGAAACAGCACCGCTTGCTGCTAAGATGCGACCAACAAGCTTGACCGATTATGTTGGGCAGCATCATATACTTGGCGATAATTCACCACTTAGAAAATCCATAGAGCAAGGCCATTGTCATTCACTTATCTTTTGGGGACCGCCGGGAACTGGTAAAACTACACTCGCCGAAATTATCGCAAACCATGCGAAAGCTAAGGTTGTTCGTCTTTCTGCGGTAACATCCGGTATAAAAGATATCCGCCAAGCCATTGAACAAGCTAAAATGAGGAAACAGGGGACAGATCAAAATGATCAGTGTCGTACTGTACTTTTTGTAGATGAAGTTCACCGCTTTAATAAATCTCAACAAGACGCATTTTTACCTTTTATTGAAGACGGTACTATTATTTTCATTGGTGCAACGACTGAAAACCCAGCTTTTGAGTTAAATCAGGCCATCCTTTCACGTGCCCGTGTTTATACATTACAAAAACTTAATCATGAAGAGTTGGCCCAAGTATTAACTCGGGCATTGTTATTAGTTAAAAAAGAACAACAAACGCAAGTAACTATAGATAAAAAAGCGATACAAAGTTTACTTAATCGTGCTGACGGTGATGCGAGGCGTTTACTTAACTTATTTGAAAATTGTTTGGATAGTCAACAAAGTTCACGTGTTGAAAAAAATACCAGTAAAACGATAACCGTTGAACTTATTTCTCAAGTCGCTGGTAGCAAAATAGCCTTATATGATAAAGGCGGAGACGCTTTTTATGATTTAATTAGCGCTTTTCATAAATCAGTACGGGGATCAGACGCGAATGCTGCTCTCTATTGGTATGCCAGAATTCTTAATGGCGGGGGCGATGCTTTATATGTTGCAAGACGTTTATTGGCTATTGCCAGTGAAGACATCGGTAATGCCGATCCGCGTGCGATGCAATTAGCGATTAATGCTTGGGATACTTTTCATCGAGTTGGCCCAAGTGAAGGTGAACGTGCTATTGCGCAAGCAGCGGTATATATGGCATTAGCTCCTAAAAGTAATGCTGTTTATATGGCGTTTAACCAAGCAAAGCAGTTAGCAGAACAGACCTCTAGTTTAGATGTACCCCCACATTTGAAAAATGCGACGAGTGAATTAACTAAAAATTTAGGTCACGGTATGGGATATCGTTATGCCCATAACGAAATAAATGCTTTTGCTGCAGGAGAAAATTACTTTCCTGAAGCGCTCGCTAGATCGACTGATGTTGATTGCCAGTTATACCGACCAACCGAGCGTGGTTTAGAAAAGCAATTAAAAGAAAAGCTAGACTATTTAAATCAATTAAACCAAAACAGTAATGAGCAACGCTATGACTAGTACAATTAGTAACTTCACCCTCTACATTTATGTTGCACTTGGAGGAGCCTGCGGTGCCAGTTTACGCTTTTATATTTATCAATTAGTATTAAATTGGCTCGGAAAAGGGTTTCCTTTTGCCACATTGATGGTTAATATCATCGGCTCATTTATTATGGGTTTATTATATCAACTCATTGAACATGGAGTTTTAGATATTCATGTCCATAGAACATTAATTGGCGTTGGCTTTTTAGGTGCGTTTACCACCTTTTCAACATTTTCATTAGATTCTTTGTTGTTAATTCAACAAGGAGACTTAACAAAGGCGGCTATTAATATTTTATTAAATGTTTCGCTTTGTATAGCTGCCGCAGCATTGGGGCTTTATTTAGTCTCCGCGGTAGCAAAATAAATAATTTCACAGCTTCATCAATGCTGAGCTGTAAATAGATTAACTAAGTTGATTTACCTATTTCAACTTGAACTTCAATTAAATAGATACGTGAATAATTATGCTTGATGCAAAACAACTGAGATCAGACTTAGATAATATCGCTAAACAGTTAGCAAAACGTGGGTTTACCCTTGATACTGCCACATTAACTGCGTTAGAAGAACAACGTAAAGCGATTCAAGTGAAAACTCAAGAATTACAAAATGAACGTAACACCCGATCAAAATCTATTGGTCAAGCAAAAGCGCGTGGTGAAGATATTGCGCCATTACTTGCAGCTGTTAGTCAATTAGGTAAGGAACTTGATGTAGCAAAATCTGAGCAAGATGAAGTCTTAGCTAAAATAAATGATATTGCTAGTGCTATGCCTAACTTACTTGATGAATCTGTACCGACAGGTGCTGATGAAGAAGATAATGTAGAGCTGAAGCGCTGGGGAACACCAAGAATATTTGATTTTGAAGTGAAAGATCATGTTGACTTAGGTTACGGTGTTGGTAAAGGCTTAGACTTTGAAAGTGGTGCCAAATTAGCGGGTACTCGTTTTGCAGTAATGCGTGGTCATATTGCTAAATTACACCGTGCATTAGCCCAGTTTATGCTTGATGTGCACACTGAAGAGCATGGCTATCAAGAAATGTATGTACCTTATATGGTTAATGCAGCTTCTTTATATGGAACAGGTCAATTACCTAAATTCGGTGAAGATTTATTTCATACCGACTTGTCAGGAAAAAATTTCTCACTGATTCCTACGTCTGAAGTACCATTAACCAATATGTACCGTGATGAAATTGTAGATGAAGCTGAATTGCCGATTAAAATGACAGCTCATACACCTTGTTTTCGAAGTGAAGCTGGCTCGGGCGGCCGAGATATCAGAGGTCTTATTCGTCAACATCAGTTTGATAAAGTAGAAATGGTACAATTAGTTAAACCTGAAAATTCTTTTGCTGCGCTTGATGAGTTAACAGGGCATGCAGAAGCTATATTAGAAAGATTAGAATTACCTTATCGTACTATGGTGCTTTGTAGTGGTGATGTAGGTTTTAGTGCCACTAAAACCTTTGATTTAGAAGTGTGGTTGCCAGCACAGAATACTTTCCGTGAAATTTCATCTTGTTCTAACATGGGAGCATTCCAAGCACGTCGTATGCAAGCACGTTTTAGAAATAGTGAAACCAATAAACCTGAATTACTCCATACACTTAATGGCTCTGGTTTAGCTGTAGGTCGTACTCTGGTTGCTGTTTTAGAAAATTACCAGCAAGCAGACGGTAGCATCACTATTCCGACAGTGTTACAACCCTATATGAAAGGTTTAACCAGTATAAGTTAAACTCAAACGTTACGCGTTACATTTATTGCTGTTAATAAAGAGCTGTTTGTATGTTACAAGCGGCTTTTTTTATTTTGTATAGCGCAATTAATTCAAATTATATTCTTTGTAATATTTTATTGGTGATCGGGTCTAATAAAATATGACTACCCACTTACTTTTAGGAAATATCATTGTTAGCAACCCTTAGAAGTTTAGCCATTCAATTATTTTTGGCTTTAATCGTCTTCCAAACAATATCTTCATTTCGCGAAATGGACATGTTGTCTACTGATTCGAATTTAAATGTTTATACGAATCAACAATTCACTAAAGTACCAACATTAATGGGAGAGTCAGTATCATTAACTTCAGAAGGTAAAACGACAATACTCTACTTTTTTGCACCTTGGTGTCAGATATGTCGCCTGAGTATAGGCAATTTACAATCATTATATGAGAAGAATGAACACCTTGAAGTTGTGGCTATCGCTTTAGATTACACGAGTATTGATGAAGTGATGAACTTTACTAAACAACACCAATTAACATTTCCAATCGCCTTGGGAAATGAGGAAATTAAGCACGCTTTTTCAATATCCGCCTATCCAAGTTATTACGTAATTAATGAAGAAAATACAGTAATTGGTAAATCGATGGGGTACTCGTCTAAGTTAGGTCTTTATTTACGCTCTTTATAATTGTTTTTTGTTAGTTTACTATCCAGTATATGATGTTGTATGGGGACAGTAATGGACTCAGACTTTATTTTTGAACTAACATAATAAGATTATAATAAAAGAGGAATTTACGTGCAGGAATTAGTCAATACTATTAATGGATATATATGGAGCAGTGCACTCATCTATTTATGTTTAGGTGCAGGATTATTTTTTACCGTGCTAACGCGTTTTGTTCAGGTTCGCCAGTTTTCAGAAATGTGGCGATTATTAATGTCAGGTAAAAGTTCGGAGCAAGGCATTTCATCTTTTCAAGCGTTAGCCGTTTCTTTATCGGGCAGGGTTGGTGCTGGTAACATTGCGGGCGTCGCTGCAGCTATTGGTTTTGGTGGTCCGGGGGCTGTTTTTTGGATGTGGGTAGTGGCATTTTTTGGTGCTGCGACCGCTTATATTGAATCAGCAAACGCACAAATATACAAAGAAGAACACGATGGCAAGTACTATGGCGGTCCTGCTTATTATATTGAAAAAGCGATGGGGCAAAAGTGGTATGCGTGGACTTTTGCAATAGCGACTATTATAGCTACGGGGATATTACTCCCTACTGTCCAATCAAACACCATAGGTACCGCAGTAGAACAAGTTTTTGCTAATAGTGGTAGCATCGAAACAGCTATTGGGGTAATTAGCTATGCTAAGCTGTACACCGCCACAGGTATTGTTTTATTATTTGGCTTTATCATTTTTGGTGGTATTAAACGCATTGCTCATTTTTCTCAAGTAATTGTGCCCTTTATGGCGTTGGCTTATATCTTAATATCACTCATCATCATTGCTTTAAATATTACGCAATTACCTAACGTTTTTATGATGATTGTGGGAGATGCATTCACACCAATGGCTGGTTTTGGAGCCGCAATTGGTTGGGGTGTTAAAAGAGGGGTATACTCTAATGAAGCGGGACAGGGTACAGGTCCTCACGCTGCCGCTGCCGCAGAAGTAGAACACCCAGCTCAACAGGGGTTAGTTCAAGCATTTTCCGTTTACATTGATACCTTATTTGTTTGTTCGGCAACAGCCTTTATGATTATCATAACGGGTACCTATAATGTTCATGGTGCGGGTGATACTTTTATTTTACAAAATATAGCAAGTGAAGCCGTTGCTAATGGCCCTCAATTTACCCAAATGGCAGTCGATAGTGTATTTACCGGTATTGGTAAACCGTTTGTGGCTTTAGCCTTATTTTTCTTCGCCTTTACCACTTTACTTGCTTATTATTTTATTGCTGAAAATAATATTTATTACATTAAACGTACTTTTAACATACCTGGTGCAGTGTTTATGTTAAAAGTAGCCATAATGACCGCAACCTTTTATGGTACTGTAAAAGCAGCGAATATGGCTTGGGGCCTTGGGGATATAGGTGTTGGGTTAATGGCATGGTTGAACATAATTGGGATTATCATCATATTTTTCATGTCTAAACCGGCGATTACTGCGTTGAAAGATTATGAAGATCAACAAAAAGCGGGCGTGAAAAAGTTTACTTTTAATCCTAAAAAATTAGGCATAAAAGGTGCTGTATTTTGGGAAGAAAGGTGGGATAAAAGTGTAATGAAGCAAGATAAGACTGAATAAAGATCCCTTATCTTTTATTTCAATTCAATATTAATTTAAAAAACGCCTATCAGGGCGTTTTTTATTGGCTAAATTTAGGTAGAATAGCCTTCATATTTTTAATGTAAATAAAGACGCTATTAATGGCAGTAATTAATTGTCCTGGTTGCAAGAAGAAAATATCTGATAAAGCAAAAGAATGTAGTCACTGTGGTTTATCTTTTCATGAATTAGATAAAGATAAAATTGCGAATTTGAATCATGTTAACCGTATTAATCAAGCCCAACGTCTAATGACTTATTCGTTTGTTGCCATGTTATTATTTTGCGGTGGCTTTTTATTTATGTTTTGGGACAATGTAGAACAAGGTACTTGGGAATACAATGTGGCCATGGCAAGTTCAGCGATTGGTTTTATTATGTATATTGTTGTCCGTGTTCGATTACTTTTCTTTAAACGAAAAAGTAGGTGATAGATACTTTCCATAAGGGAATATCACTTATCATCTTGGTACTTTACCGATAAGCCTTTAAATGCTCGCCAAGCGAGTCTTTCGAAATTATATGAGTATAAAATGAATTTAGATAACACAATTGAAAACATGCCTGAAGCACTGTATTTACGATTAAAGTGTGCTGCTGAAACAGGAAAATGGCCTGAGGGCGTTGCGGTAGATCAGGCACAACGTGATACGGCATTACAATTAATTATGGCTTATCAAGCTCGCCATTTAGACAGTGATGAAATGTTAACTATTGGCAGTGATGGCAACATGGTCCATAAGAATAAGCGTCAATTAAAAGAGCAGTTTACCAGTGCGGCCAAAGACAAACCTATTGTCCCTTGCACTAAGCCTGATGAAGAAGCACCAAAAAGCGATATTGCTCATTTTACGAATTTGTAATCTGTTTCAGTAATTAATAATTTCAAACTTAACTAAAATAATAACGACTCCCATGATTTTTAATCTGTTTAAAAGTAAAAACAAATGGCAACACAAAGACAGTAATGTTCGTATTGCTGCTATAAATGAAGAATTAGATTCTAATAATAGTAATAACAAAGAGACTTTGTTATCACTATTAAATACTGATAGCAGTGAGCTAGTACGTCGTGCTGTTTTGTTAAAGTTTAATGATTTTGATGATTACTACACCGCAAGTATTACTAACGATAATAAAGCTATACAAGAGTTTTCTTATACACAGGTACAAGATATCCTGTTAGAAACCCATGCAATAAAGTTATCGTTGTCGCAAAAAGAAAATTTTTTAAACACGTTATTAACCGCGCCAACAATCAACTTTTCTTTATTAAATAACTGGCTTGAACATGAAACAGAGCCAAAAATCATTATTGAACTATTTCAAGCGGCCATTAAAAATAAAAATACGTCTTCATTTTTCTTACAAACCTTCATAAAGAAAAATAATAGTGTAGTACAAACTCAACTGTTATCTATCGATTTAAAAGAACTTAATGAGCCAGCATTTTTAACAAAATTACTTAAAAAATCTGCAAGTGATGATGTTACAAGTATCATTGAAGGTAAATTAGCTCAATTGCTTGAACAGCAAGAGAAACCTCTAAGATTGCATAAGCAATGTCAGTTGATACTGTCAAAATTACTCGCATTAAAAGATCTTTCAGATTATGGTCAATTCTTAACAAAGAAATCGGCTTTAGTTCAAGAGTGGCAAGGCTGCTTACCTGAGTTATCAAGTTTGGTAGAAGAAGATCAATTAACCTTAATACAAAAATACGAAACAATAACCACTAAACTTAAACAACTATTTGCGCCTAAAGAAGAAGCTTATCAACAGGAAATAATTGCTCAGCAATTAGCCCAAGATAAGAAAATGATTAAAAATAATGTTGCTAAGGGGGTCAGTGATCTTAACCATGTAATTACCACCGCTGTTTTTGAAGGTGAAATACTTAATCAAACAGATTTTTTAAATCAAATCGAGAAACTAAATCAGCAACTTGAATCGAGTGTTTTAAACACTCAAGAACAAGATAGTTATAAAAAGGAAATAATACAGTTAGAACAACGTCTAACTCAACTTCCTGATATTGCTCAATCAGTCAGTGATGCCACTCACCTTATTTCTAAAATATCTCAATTAGCACTGCCCCAAAGTTTAGCTGATTTAAATGAACGTAATGAAGTTTATCGTGACTGGCTATCTCAGTGGAAAAATGTAGAACTCAAAGCGTGTGGCGTGTTACCTCAATCACTTAAAAGTTCCCATAAAGAAATCACACACCTTTGGCAAAATGGTTTGAAGCCTCTCCAACTCGAGCAAAAACAGCTATTTACTCAAACCAAGAAAAAACTTATTGATTTAAAACGTTTACTTTTGAGCGGAAAATATAAAGTCTGTTTTGGTTTATTTAAAGGTGTTAATCAATCGATACCGTTATTAAATGTTACTCAACAACAACAACTTCAGCGAGATTTTGATAATGTTAGTGAACAGATGGCCGAAATTAGTGATTGGGAACACTACATTGCTACGCCACGCAAACAGCAATTATTAAGTGAGATTACTAATTTAGTCAGCGTTCCTATGGATAACCCTAATGAGCAAGCTGATAAAGTTAAGCAATATCGAAAAATATGGAACTCGTTAGGCCATGCTGATGAAAGTGTTGATCAGGAGTTGAATAAACAGTTTAACCTCGCTTGTGAACAGGCATTTGCACCTTGTCGATTATATTATGCTGAACAAGAAAAGTTACGTGAACAACATTTAATTACTCGCAATGACATCATTGTTCAAGCAAAACAACTTGCTGACTCAATCATAGAAACAAACATAGACACCGACGAAGCAAAGCTCAACTTTAAGTCACTTGACGGGAAAATAAATAAACTACAACAGCGCTGGCAACAAGCCGGTGAAGTTGACAGACAGCATTATCAAAAACTTTATCAACAATTTAAAAACACCTTGCTACCCATTAGAAAAGCCATTAAAGATTTCCATGATGCTAATGGGGCACGTAAACAAGCACTGATTGATTTGGCGACACAGCAACTGGATTTTGACGATATAACACTGGCAATTGAGACGGTAAAAACATTACAACAACAATGGCGAGATGTTGGATTTTCTGGCGCTCATCAAGAATCAAGGTTATGGCAAAAATTTAGAACTGTAAATGATCAAGTATTTGCAAAACGTAATGAGTTGAAATCATCACAACAAACAGAAATAGCTGCCTTAGCAACTCAATTTAAGCTAACACTTACACAAATTAAAGCTGAAGTGGATGATTCACAGTTAAATCAAAGTAAAGTTCAAGCTGAAGATCTATTAGCTGAGGTGATAAATAATAAACCTGTTATTAGATCAGTCGTTGTTGAAATAGAATCATACATAAGCGAAATTTCAAAAAAAATATCGGAACAATACAGTAAAGCTGAGCAAAAAAATTGGTGCATTCTTTTTAAATTATTAACTAACATCGCTCAAGAGGAAAATGTAATATCACTTGAAGCCCTTAAAGAAAATAATGAAGTTGATTTCCACAATTTAACAAACTTTTGGCAAAAGCGCATACAAGAGCAACTGACGAATAGCATTGAAGCTAAGACAAACGAACGTGAAATGAAAACGCTAGAAATTGAAATTCTAGGGCAGGTTGCATCCCCTAAAGAATATGCAAATCAACGATTAGCGGTACAAGTTAGTATAATGCAGCAACAAATGTTATCTGGGGCGGAAATTGATTTATCAGAGAGCTTGATTAATTGGTTACGTTTAGGAAAATTAACGCAAACTGATATACCATTAATTGAACGACTGGCTACTATCTATAAATAGTATTGTTCTAAATTACTGCTTAGCCTAAAAGTCACTAATCAGCTATTAAGAATAGCACCTTAATATTATCGATTAGGGTGCTAATAAAATTTTAAATAAATAATCAATACCACCTGTTTTTTTCTAAATATTCGCGTAATGTAAACAAGATAGTAAATAATAGTTATTCAATACTGAAAGGAATTTACATGTTTAGTCATATCATGATCGGTGCGAACGATATTCAAGCGTCTAAAGTATTTTACGATGCAATTTTAGGTGAACTGGGCCACAGTCCAGGTGTAATAGATGAAAAAGGTCGTTGTTTTTACTTTGCAGGCGATAATATTTTTGCACTTACCACACCTATTAATGGTGAACCTTCTAGCCATGGGAATGGCACAACGATAGGCTTTTCTGTGACATCTCCAGAGCAGGCTGATGTATGGCATTCGGCCGGTATCGCAAATGGTGGTGTCAATTGTGAGGACTTACCGGGAGTCCGTGAAATGGGTGGAGGACAACTTTACTTAGCTTATCTACTCGATCCATCGGGGAATAAAATTTGCGCGCTACATCGTATTAGCTAATAACAAATGCTCATGCAGGTAATAAAGGTGCTTAAGCGTCTTTTATTATAATTTGGGTGGGCGACTTTCTTGCATCAATTCGTCTAGCTTTATTTGAGCTTTCTTTGTATGCTCTAAATCTATAGACTCTATCATTTCACATTCATCTCTGATCATTTCAGCAATGAGACTAGGATAATGACGACAGTCTTCAGGCCTATCTAAGTAAATACTGCAGGTATACTTAATTTCAGCTAGTGCGTCTTTTTGTTGCTCAATTTCAAGAAAAGGGCAGCTTTTAAGGCGTAAACCTGAATTAGGTTCAAACCATACTTCAGCATTTTTAACAAATTTGAAAATTTCGGGGTTAAATATCTCCCATAAATCAATTTCTTCTTTTGTTACTGAAAGATCACTAGCACCATATTTGATACAACATTTACCGCATTGATTACAATCTTTCATCGTTGTCTGACTTATAGTTAATGAATACAAAAATGTATTATAACAT
>JAWUXK010000120.1:0-16962 GCA_034111385.1 Colwellia sp.
CGACGACACTATCGAGACTCTGGATGGCAATAACCGTATTGCCGCCGGTGACGGTAGCGATACTATCACCGTCGGTGCAGGCAATAACGATATCCTCGCCGATACCGGCACTATGGATTATGCCGCTGGCTTATTCACCGCCGATGAACACGGCAGTGGTGACGATGTGGTGACGACCGGTGCAGGTAATCAACGCATTTTAGGTGGTTACGGCGCAGATACGATCACCACCACCATCGGAACCGATTATCTCTTAGGTGATACGGGTTCATTCCAATTCACCGGTGATGTGTTAGCAAAAGCCACTTCAACGGGTGTGAATGGCGCAACTGATAGTATCAGTGCTGGTGATGGTGATAAAATTGTACTCACAGGGGCGGGTGATGATGACATCACGCTAGGCGATGGCAATAGCGATGTGGTCAGTGACAATGGCTCACTGGATTATGCCAACCTCGTTTATGTTTCCGATAATAGCGTCTCTGGTGATGACACCATTATCGCTGGTAACGGCAATCATCGCGTCCTGGCGGGTAATGGCAGTGACACCATTACCTTAGGCACGGGTGATAACACTATCTTAAGTGACACGGGTATGGTGGATGATGCACAACTGATCATCACCGCGGATGCACTGGGTAATGGCGATGATGTGATTAACATCCTGGACGGTAATAACCGTATTGCCGCCGGTGACGGTAGCGATACCATCACCATCGGTGCAGGTAATAACGATATCCTTGCCGATACCGGTACTATGGATTATGCCGCTGGTTTATTCACCGCCGATGAACACGGCAGTGGTGATGATGTGGTGACGACCGGTGCGGGTAATCAACGCATTTTAGGTGGTTATGGCGATGATCTGATTACGACAACTGATGGCAACGATATTACCCTTGGTGATACTGGCACCATACAGTTTACTGTTGAACCATTCGTTCAAACATTATCTAGAACAGTATCGAAAAGTAATGAGTTCTCATCAACATTAGTTAAAGTCGTAGCAGTAGGTGTTAACGGCGGGTCTGATATTATCAACGCAGGCGATGGCGATAATATCATTCTTGCGGGTGGAGGTAGTGATAGTGTGTCCACTGGAAATGGTTTCGATATCATTCTAGGAGATAATGGTTTTTGGGATGAAACTAACCAACGCTTAGAATCTATTTCAGATGATGATTTAGGTTACGACATTATTAACGCAAGTTCTGGGGGAAGTCTTATTTCTGCAGGCTTAGGTGATGATGAGATTACAACAAATGGAGTTAATGATATAGAAGAAATAGATATTGTGTTTGGGGATGATGGTTTCATCGAATATGATAATGAAAATTTTGTGCTCGCAAGTTTAGCGTCAACTTTAGACGGAAACGATAGAATCCATACAGATGGTGATTTTGATATTATTATTGGCGGGGCTGGTGATGATGTTATTTCATTGAAGGACGGGGCATTACGTAAAAATATCCTGATTGGTGATGAAGCTCAAATAAATTATGCGGGTGGAGAATATACAATCATTCAACCATCTACTATTACTGGCGGCAATGACACTATCCAGGGTACTGGTTTGTTGTTGGGAGGTAACGGGGTTAATGAATATGAACTTGGTCAGGGTGGTTATAGTGATACTCTACTAGATATAGTGTTAAGTACATCAACTGATGGCAAAACGTTAACATTCCCTTCAGGTGCTTCTGGTACTACTGAAGGAACTTCTCAAGATAACAGTCGCTCAGTGTTTATCTCGCTTGATGATATCACTGAAATAGTTAGTCGGACTGGCGAAGGAAATGACCCTCGTAATGATATTTCAATTCTGCGTAAACCATTGTTGGATACAGATGTTCGCGATATTAAGGCAATGAGTAATGAACAATTAAGAGATTTCTTAAGAAGTTTACCTTTACCTGAAGATCGTGTTAATTTGACAACAGTTAAGTCTGTTCAATCAGTGAGTGATCGTGTAAGTCTAATAGAAGAAAAAGAACAGGATAAGTTACTTAAAGAATATGAACGAATTTCAAGTTTAATTGAAGATGTTAAATCAGAACTTTATTCATCAGATGGTAGTGTTAGCCAACTACAAGCTCGAATCGCTACTATGAAGAAAGATATTATATTAGCTCAAAAAGCCTATGCAATAGACCCTTCAGATGAGAATGAGTTAAATAGTATCAGAAAAACAGAAGTTTATAATAAACTTGTTAACCAATTAGATGTTATGAAAGAACAACTTAAGGTACTATTAAATCAATATGAACTTGAATTAGAAAACTTCACTGATGATATTGAAATGTCAGAAAGTTTGCTATTAGTTGCAATGTCTCGTCCTACGTGGCAGTTAAGTAGGTTGAATGAGATTGACAATAAAGAATCTGTTAAATCGACTAAACGTCGTTTCCGCCTTTGGGAACGTTAGTTATTATTAGAAAGTGATAAAAGGAAAGTAACATGACAGAAAAAGAAAAAAAAGCTAAAGCTACAGGTCCTAAAATTCGCTGGAACGACGCAAATATGCGTAATACGTATGCGAATGTTTGTAATGTGTCTAGTACTAAAGAAGAAGTTACTTTGCTGTTTGGTACCAACCAAGCTTGGAGGCAAGGTCAAGAAGAAGTAGCAATTGACTTGTCAGATCGCATAATGATGAGTCCATACGCAGCAAAACGTATGCAGCGTTTGTTAGGTAATGTTGTCGATGAGTATGAAAAACGTTTTGGAAGTTTAGGTGAAGTTGGTGAAGCTAACTAAACTAATAATGTTTATGAAGGGAGCTTGTCTCCCTTTCCTTTTTCTTCACCGATAAATAAAAATTATGGCAGAATCTGTAACTATTGCAGAACCTATGAACAACCAAAGAGTTCCTTCGGTATTACTCCAGAAATTAATTGATTGCCAAGATCAGACTTGGTACACCTATTGGTTAAATTTCGTTTCTAATTATCTTGCTTATGAAGCCGCATACTTACTAGTTGATGAGCATTCAACTGGCGAACTTTCCTCAATTGAACTACGCCCTGAAAATACTATTTATAGTGAATTACTCCAAAGTGCTGCTCAGCAAGCTATCGCTGATAAACATGCCGTTGTTTCTCCGTTGGATGATAATAATTATATTGCTGCTTGGCCGTACATTAATAACAACAAAGTATTAGCAGTAATTACGTTAATATTACCAGAACAGAATAAAACTGGTTTAGAGCAACAACTCTTACAACTTGAGTGGTGTGCCGCTTGGTTAGAATTGCGCTTATTACGTGATCAAGCTAAACAACAAGAGTATTCATTAAAACAACAACAAATATTGTTGGACGGTTTCGTTACTATAATAGAACAGAAAAGCTTTCAAGCGACAGCTATGGCCTTTTGTAATTATGTTAGTCGTCAATTAACGTGTGAACGTGTTGTATTAGGTTATGAATTTAAAGGTAATGTTAACGTTTGCTGTCAATCAGATAGTAATGAGTATGTTGAACGACTCGCTACTATGCGGCTGACAAAGTTGGCAATGCAAGAGACATTAGAACAGCAAGAATCTGTTTGTTGGCCTCCTAGGGAAGACCGAGAACAGGTAAATTTAGCGCATCAAAATCTGAGTTCATATATTGGTGAAGCGACTATTTTATCTGTACCGTTAGTTGAGAAAGAAGTTTGTTACGGTGTGTTGTTAATTGAGAGGGGTATAGAACAACCATTTTCGGTACATGAACGTGTTCGAACTGAAGCATTAGCTAACATGGTTGGTTTAGCTTTAGAACAAAAGCGTCAATCTCAATTGCCCCTAAGTAAACTTATTTTAAATGGCCTTCGACATCAATTAACAATGATGGTTAAACCTGGCTATCTTGCACGTAAAGTTACCTTTATTGTATCCATATTTTTATTAGTATTTTTCTCCGTTGTTAAAAGTGAATACCATTTAGCAGCTGATGCTTCTCTAGAAGGAGCTGAATTACGTTCCGTTGTTGTACCTTTTGATGGATTTCTAGAGTACTCATTAGTGCGAGCTGGTGATGAAATTAAAGTAGGGGACAATATAGCAAGCTTAGATACCCGTGAATTACGCTTGCAGCGGATGAAATGGATCAGTGAGCAAAGTCGTACTCGGCGTCAATATGAAGATGCACTATCGAAAAATGATCGATCCAATGTACAAATATATTTTGCGCAAATGGAACGTTCCAAAGCAGAATTATCGCTAGTTGACTTTCAACTAGAACAAGCTCAAATGACTTCACCTTTTGATGCCATTGTTGTTTCAGGTGATCAAAGTCAACGCATTGGTGCGTCAGTTAGACAAGGTGATGTTCTTTTTGAATTAGCGCCTAATGATCGTTATCGTCTTGCATTATTTGTTAGTGAATTTCGCATAAACGATGTAATTAAAGGGCAAACAGGCCAACTAGTTTTAGCTGCTATGTCAGCGCAATACGTTGATTTTAAAATAAAACAAATAACGCCAATTGCCCAAGAAAAAGATGGTGAATCGGTTTATCGTGTAGAAGCTGAAATTACCTCTGATGTTTCACATCTTCGACCTGGCTTAGAAGGCGTTGCTAAAGTTTATATAGATGAACGTTTGCTAATATCAATTTGGACAAGAAGCCTTCGTGATTGGCTAACCATTCAATGGTGGCGATTTTGGGGTTAACTAACATGTTGATAATGATATGACTGCTGTTTTATTTTCACGTGACTGGTATAGGCTTGCCAAATTAAAACCACAATTACGCCGACATGTGGAAGTGCATACTCACCATTATCGGGGGGAGCGTTTTTATCTTCTTCAAAACCACAGTACAGGACAGTTCCGGCGGTTAACGCCTCAAGCCTATTTATTAGTGGCCTTAATGGATGGTAAACGTGATATTGAGACTATTTGGACAATAGCCAGCGATCGCTTAGCAGAAGAGTTACCAACACATGAAGAAGTTGTTCAGTTAGTGGGTGATCTTTATCGTGGCAATATTATTAAAATGGATCATGCAGGAGATGCCGCCGAATCTTTACGTTTTGGTAACGAACAGAAAAGAAAAAAATGGTTAGGTAAGTTACGCTCACCCTTATCAGTACAAATACCATTAATTGACCCCAATAACTTCCTAGATAGAACCAAAACATGGGTTAATTTTATTTTTACTAAAAGTTTCGCTGTGATTTGGTTATTAATGGTCACCATGCTGTTGGTTTTCGCCGGTAGGCATTGGGATGAGCTTACCTCTAACTTATCCGATCAAATCCTTGCAGCTGATAACTTACTCTTGCTGTGGCTCGTTTATCCATTTATAAAGATACTTCATGAATTAGGCCATGGTTACGTAGTAAAACGTTATGGCGGAGAAGTGCATGAAGTCGGCATTATGTTACTTGTGTTTTTCCCTATGCCTTACGTTGATGCTTCCTCCTCAACAAGTTTTGCAAATAAATATCAACGTATGTTCGTTGATGCTGCTGGAATGATGGTTGAGTTGTTTATTGCAGCTATTGCCATGTTAATTTGGCTTTCTGCCGAAGATGGATTAACAAAATCATTTGCTTATAATATTTTATTTATTGCGGGTGTATCTACAATCGTTTTTAACGGCAACCCATTACTTCGATTTGACGGTTACTATTTATTAGCTGATTGGTTAGAAATGCCGAACCTTGCTCAAAACTCTAATAAATACTGGGCATATATTAGTAAGCGCATCTTATTTGGAATGCGTAATTTAGCAACACCAGCAAAAAGTAATTTTGAAGTCTTTGTCTTTCTTATCTATGGCGCAGCCAGTTTTATTTATCGTATATTTATTTCGATTACCATTGCATTATTTGTTGCCAGTAAGTATTTTTTTATTGGCGTTATTTTAGCTATTTGGTCTGTTGTAATGGTATGGCTTTGGCCGTTAGTAAAAATGTTGTGGAAAACATTTAAAAATCAAGAAAAAAGCTCAGGAAGTAGAAGCCCTATTGTTGTTATATTAGGCCTTAGTATCGCATTATATTTTTTATTATTTGAAGTTAACCTTCCAAAAACAACCTCAATTGAAGGGATTGTGCTAGCCAAAAAAGAGAGCCGATTGGTTGTAAATGAAGGTTGTTTCTTTGATGCATGGTTGAAGCCTGCCGGAAGTGCATTACTACCGGGAGAGCCTGTTGTTTCATGCCATAATGAAAAACTAGAAACAGAGCTTCTGGCAACTCAGTGGCAATTAAAAGAAGTTAAAGCAAAAATGAGAGGGAGCTATACTGACCCTGTCCAAGTGAATGTCTTGAAGGAAGAGATCAACTTACTTTCAAATACCATCAAAGAATTAGAATCAAGAAAACTTTCAATGGTAATAAACAGTCAAGTTGAAGGCGAATTATTCATAAATAATGAGAATGATAACGTTGGGGTATGGTTAAAACGCGGAGACGTCTTAGGCTATGTTGTTGGTACAGATCATATAAAAATAAATGCAATGTTACCTGAATACCTTATTGACGAAGTGCGCAATGAAGTTGACAGTATTCGATTAATGGTCAGTAGTAATTTACAACCACTTGAACCTATAAAAGACTGGAAGGTATTTCCATCTACCTCAAGAGAAGTTGTTAGTACATTATTGACAGAACAAGCAGGTGGCGAAATTAAACTTGACCCATCACAAGAAAATAAAACAATAGAAAGCTACTTTTTTGTAGAAATTATCCCTACAGAAGAATTACATTCACATATTAATCAAAGAGTATATCTACAATTTGTTCATCACGGGGAGCCTATAGGTTTTAGAGCTTATCGTAAAGTACGTAGAACTTTCCTCAGTTATTTTGATGTTTAGGTCTTTTTAAAAGTGAAATATGTAACTAAGCAACCTTTATTATCAGGTGGTGTGATTGAAAGAAACATCATTGAACTGAATGCGTTCGATAAAACCGTATTTTCGGTAATTTCAACGTGTAAAAACTTTTTCAGTAAAATTGTGTCACATGATAAATACCTCACTAAAAAAATTATTTTACGCTCGGAAGCTTTAGCTTTACTGTCTGATGATGAATTATATCAACTATTAAAAAAACAACGTCAATGGTTATGTTGCCATTCATTAGATGATCACGCGCTTATTGAAACATTTTCGTTGATTAGAGAAGTGTCAGGAAGAACACTTAACATGCGTCATCACCACACCCAGGTTAGAGCCGCTATAGCTTTATTACGTGGTGAAATTGCAGAAATGGCTACAGGCGAAGGAAAAACACTTGCTGCGACATTAGCCGCTTCAACTGCAGCTTTAATGGGAATACCAGTCCATGTAGTTAGTGTTAATGACTACTTAACTGAACGGGATGCGCAAGAAATGCTCGTTTTGTATGAAGGGTTAGGGTTAAGTGTTGGTATTGTAAAACATGATATGGAGATGAGCGAACGTAGGGAAGCCTATTACTGTGATATAACCTACTGTAGTAATAAGGAATTAGTGTTTGATTATTTAAAAGATCGCATTGCGCGTAATAACAAATTAACTAACCCTGCTTTTCAATGTGAATTGACCACTGATCCTGACGTTGCAGAAAGATTAATGCAGAGGGGATATCATTTTGCCATTATTGATGAAGCTGACAGTATTTTTGTTGATGAAGCGAGAACCCCATTAATCATTTCAGGTGAAGAGAAGTTTGGAGATGCAGAAGAAAAATTGTTGAGAACAGCAATGATAATTGCCGATGAGTTAACAATTGAGATGCATTTTATAATCAATGAACAAGGTGGTGTGCAATTAACCCCACAGGGAGAAAAGCATCTCAGCGAAGGTTCAACCACTTATGGTGGGTTATGGCGAAGTAGGGAATATAGAGAAAGTTTAATTAGCCAAGCGTTGACGGCTTATCATAAATATCATCTTAATAAGCATTATATTATTAATGAAGACAATGAAGTTCAAATTGTTGATGCTTACACTGGTCGTGTAACTCCAGGAAGAAGCTGGGGACAGGGTCTGCATCAAATGATTGAAATAAAAGAAGGACTTGAGTTAACTAAACCACGAGAAACAAAAGCTGAGATCAGCTATCAAAATTTTTTTCGTAAATACTTTACGTTATCAGGGATGACGGGCACGTGTTTTGAAGTAAAAAAAGAACTAAGAGATGTCTTTCGTGTTGATTGTAGTGCAATTCCGTTATTAAAAAAGAGTCAGCGGTGTCGTTTAAAAATTAATGTGGATTTAACACTAACAGATAAAGTTAAATCTATCACCTCTTACATTCAAACACTTCATGAAACAGGCGTACCTGTGCTTGTTGGTACTGCGACAGTGTCTGCATCTGAAGCATTAGAAAAATCATTTTTATCAGCGGGCCTACCTTGTCAGGTCTTAAATGCTAAGCAAGATAAAGAAGAGGCAAATATTATTGCTCAGGCAGGACAATATAAAGCCATTACTATTGCAACAGGTATAGCGGGTAGAGGTACTGACATAAAATTATCCCCTGAGGCTAAAAAAATAGGTGGTTTACACGTAATTATTACCGAATTACAAGACTCCTCACGTATCGATAGACAGTTTTATGGTCGCTCAGCAAGGCAGGGTGATCCCGGTAATTACAGTCTTATGTTATCTTTAGAAGATGATATTTTAATGCGCGTAATACAGCCCTCTCTTAGACGGATGCTAGTAACATTTGCTAGTGTAGGGCTTTGGCGAAATAAGTTAGGTTATTCTTTATTACGCATGTGTCAATATCGTTTAGAAAAACTACACTATAAACAACGAATTCAATTGTTGAATTCAGATATTAAACGACAAAGAATGTTGTCTTTCTCTGGAAAAAGTGAATACGATTAATGAAAAATAAAAAAATAATATTAGTAAGTTTCTTGTTTCTTTTACCTTTAACAACTTCGGCTAATAATACGGTAAAAACTTTGGGCTGTATGCTAGAACCGAGTAAAAAGGTGGCCGTAAGTAGCCCAATTGCCAGTGTTATTGATAATATCCCGGTTAAACGTGGGCAAAAGGTTAAAAAAAATCAGCTTCTTTTTGCACTACGTTCAGGTATTGAAAGTGCTAATGTTTCTTTAGCGCAGGCAAAAGCCAACTTTGCTGAGCGAAGTGCTAAACGAAATGAGGAATTATATGGTGACGATTTACTATCAAGTCATGAACGAGATGAAATCGAAACGGAAATGCTCGTTGCGGCTATGGAGCTTAAAGTAAAAAAAGAAGAACTAGCAATGAGAAGTGTATACAGTACTGTTGATGGTGTAGTCATTGAACGTCATAACAATGCTGGTGAATATGTTAGTACAAACCCTGTTGTTGAAGTGGCGGTACTCGATCCACTTTACGCCGAAGTATTAATGCCCTTTGAACGTTTTAGTGATTTCTCTACAGGCCAAACAATGACCATTTCGTTACCATTTCCAATTAATAGTAGTCACGAAGCTAAAATCACAATTATTGATCCAATTATTGATTCAGCAAGTGGAACATTCCGAATGCGTTTAGAGTTACCTAATAAAAATTATGTTATTCCCGCCGGAGTTTCTTGTCAGTTAATCGATCATATCTAATTAAGCTTATCATTTAGTTATGCGCTTACAGTTTTTCGCTATGGCCGTGTAATAACTTTAAAAATATGCCATTGCTGATAAAAACATCATTTAATTGCAAAGATTAGATATTGTTCATTGCACTCTTACTGTATAATACGCGACCTTAATATTTTAAGTCTTTTTTGCCCTATTTGGCGTAAGTTACCTGTTGAAGGGGGAATACGCGATTTAACAAAAAAACTCAGTACTTGCTAGCAAAATTTAGGAATACCCTTTGATTACTACATCGAACATTACAATGCAATTTGGCGCAGAGCCGTTATTTGAAAATATTTCGGCTAAATTTGGTAACGGTCACCGCTATGGTTTGATCGGTGCAAATGGCTGTGGTAAGTCTACGTTTATGAAGATACTTAGTGGGGAGTTAGTACCAAGCTCAGGTAATGTATCGGTTAGTACAGGCGACAAAGTAAGTACTTTAGGCCAAGACCAGTTCGCGTTTGAAGAGTACAGTGTTATTGATACTGTAATCATGGGTGATATGCCGTTATGGAAAGTAAAGCAAGAAAGAGACGCTATATACGCACAAGCTGAAATGAGTGAAGCCGATGGTATGCGTGTTGGTGACTTGGAAAGTGAATTTGCAGAAATGGACGGTTACACAGCTGAAAGTCGTGCCGGTGAAATTTTATTAGAAGCAGGTATTGATGAGTCTTTTCATTTTGGCTCTATGCAGCAAGTTGCTCCGGGTTGGAAACTTCGTGTTCTTTTAGCGCAAGCACTTTTTGCTAACCCTGATATTTTACTCCTAGATGAACCAACCAATAACTTGGATATTCATACCATTAGTTGGTTAGAAGGCGAGTTAAATAAACGTAAATGTACTATGATAATCATTTCGCATGATAGACATTTTCTTAACTCTGTATGCACTCATATGGCAGATATTGATTACGGTGAGTTACGTGTATATCCGGGTAATTACGAATACTTTTTAGAGCAATCAAGTTTATTACGTGAACAGTTATTATCAGGTAATGTTAAAAAAGCTGAAGAAATTGCAGAGTTACAAGACTTCGTTAACCGTTTTGGTGCTAATGCCTCAAAAGCTAAACAAGCAAGCTCTCGCGCTAAAAAAATGGATAAAATTAAACTTGATGATGTGAAGTCATCCAGTCGTATCACACCAAAAATAGCTTTTGCACCTGGTAAAAAAATGCATCGCCAAGCGTTAGAGCTTGAAAATATTGGCCATGGCTTTGATGGTAGAGTGTTATTTGAAAAGGGTAACCTATTACTTAAAGCAGGGGCTAAACTAGCTATTATTGGCGAAAACGGCGTTGGTAAAACCACGCTTTTACGTTGTTTAATGAGTGAGTTATCGAACAATGAAGGTGTTGTTAAATGGTCTGAAAATGCAGCAGTTGGTTATTGTCCACAAGACAGCAGCGCATTTTTCGATAATGATTTAACACTAATGGATTGGATGTCACAATGGCGTAGACCGTGCCATAATGATTTAAGTGTTCGTGGTATGTTAGGCCGTTTATTGTTTACTGATGACGATGCTAATAAAAAAGCACGTAATTGTTCTGGTGGAGAGAAAAATCGTCTGTTATTTGGCAAGTTGATGATGGCCGATATTAATGTGTTAATTATGGATGAGCCTACTAACCACATGGATATAGAAGCCATTGATGCCTTAAATAATGCATTGAAAGACTTTGAAGGTACATTGATTTTTGTCAGCCATGACCGTGAATTTGTTTCAAGCTTGGCAACACGTATTATCGATATTAAAGATAAAAAATTAGTTAATTTTGAAGGTTCGTTAGATGAGTATCTTTCGAGTCAAATTAGCACGAAAAAAGTTGCTTAACGCTTTAAAAAATTGAGAAATAGAGAGCTTATTATTTACCAATATTACAGTATAACGTTGTTATGAAAATACCAAAACGTATTCAACCACTTGTCGATGACGGTTTAGTTGACGAAGTACTTAGTCAACTAATGAGTGGCAAAGAAGCCACTGTTTTTATGGTTCGCTGCGGTGCTGAAATTCGCTGTGCTAAAGTTTATAAAGAAGCGAATAAGCGAAGCTTTAAAAAAGCAGCTCAATATCAAGAAGGTAGAAAAAGTCGAAATAGTCGACGCGCTAGAGCCATGGAAAAAGGCTCTAAGTATGGCCGTAATCAGCAAGAAGAAGCATGGCAAAATGCTGAAGTGGATGCGCTTTATACGTTAGCTGAAGCCGGTGTTCGAGTACCTCACCCATTTGGTTGTTTTGAGGGGGTTTTACTCATGGAATTGATTACCGACGAAGTAGGTGATGTCGCACCACGATTAAATGATGTGGTTATGTCTAAAGAGCAGGCCATTGAAGATCACCAACAAGTAATAGAATATATTGTGCGTATGTTATGTGCAGGGATTATTCATGGTGACTTGTCAGAGTTCAATGTGTTAGTCGATGAATATGGTCCTGTCATTATTGATTTACCCCAAGCGGTAGATGCTTCCGCAAATAATAATGCGAAAGCGATGTTAAAGCGTGATGTGGATAATATTACAAATTACTATGGCCAATTTGCACCTGAGTTATTATCAAGCAAATATGCTCAAGAAATGTGGGCTTTGTATGAAAGTGGTGAATTAACAGTTGAAACAAAACTTACCGGTTTATTTAAAGAAAGTACGGTTTCTGCAGATGTCGATAACGTCATTGAAGAAATAAAAGCCGCCTTTATGGAAGAGCAAGACCGTTTGCAACGTATAGCAGAAGCAAATGAAATAGATTAATTAATTTTTAAACAGATAGGGACTGTTGAATTATTGTGGTGTAATTTTGTTCGAGTAAAATGTTTTTAGCCAAACCCTTCTAACAGCATTTGTTGGTCATCTATACGGCATTATTACAAAGGCTCTTGATGGTATAATTATCTAACAAAAAAATCTTGAAATATTAAGTGACCCTAATAGAAAACAATCGTTTGTTTAAGGCGAATCAGAAATGATTCGTCTTTTTTGTTTGGTAAGCTAGTTCTTACCGCAGGATATAAGAGAAAGAAGATGCTAGGTGAGTGTCTCCCCATAACGTTTGTTTTTTTGAATAAATCTAAGACTAAGTTGGAGGTGTTTATTTATAAAATGAGAAATAAATCACATAAAAATAAGTGCTTACATTTTTAAGTGTAGCAATTTCCGTATCAATGTTTAATTTTGGTGGTATTATTGACCCAACAGTAGTATTGCAAAAAGTTAATTTTTATCTTCGTTGTCTCGTAGGTTATCTTATTAATCACCAATACTATTCGTAGTAAATCATCAAAAATTTAGGGAAAACACATATGACTTTTATTAAAAAATTATCCATCTCAGCTATTTTCTTTGTCGCAATGTTTGGCTTAACAGCTTGTAGTGATAAAGAGGCAGAAAAAGCAGGCGATAAAGTGGAAGAAATAATTAAAGATACTGGTAGCGTTGCTAAAGATGCGGGTGACAAAGTAAGTGAACTGAAACAAGATACTGCTAAGGTTATTGAAGCTGCAGGGGAAAAAGCAAATGAAATGAAAGAAGATGCAGGTAAAGCTATGGAAAATGCGGGTGAAAAAGTCGATGAATTGAAACAAGATGCAGGCAAAAAGATAGATGAACTGAAAGAAAGTGTCAGCAAAAAGTTTGGTTAAATGAAAAAAGATGCTCGTGAAAAACCAAAAGGGAGTGTCGAGACTGAAGGTGACGATTGTTAATCTATAGTTATTTAATACTAAAGAGCCTATTTAGGCTCTTTTTTTTGCTATTCGAAATGGGTAAATCAATTGTGTGAAATCATATAGTCAAAAATTGAGTTACAATAAGAAGAATAAATTTAGTGATACAAGGTATGGTAAATTATTTAAGTATCGTAATATATGAACAATAATAAATTATCAATAGACCTTATTATCTAGTTAAAATATAGGAAGTTTTCATGCCATTTAGTAATACCAATAAGGTAATTTCCTCTGTTAGTGCATACGCATTACGGCAGTTAATCCGTTCTGAAGATTTCACCGATAATACCTCGGGTGTTGCTAAAGGTTGCGTGCAGGGAAATATTGTTATTTTACCTAAAGATTGGGCGGGTGATTTTCTACAGTTTTGTCAATTTAATCCAAAACCTTGTCCATTAATTGGTATGTCAACTAACCCTGGGGATTTTCTCTTACCTGAGCTTGGTCAAGATATTGATATTCGAACTGATGTACCAGGCTATCGTTTGTTTGAGAAAGGTAAATTAAAACAAGAGTTAACGAGCATTAAACATCTTTGGCGGGATGATTTAGTTACTTTTGTTTTAGGGTGTTCGTTTTCTTTTGAAGAAGCACTGATTGCTGACGGACTCGAAATTCGTAACATTAGTGAAGGTAAAAATGTGCCTATGTATCGAACAAATATAGTCTGTAAATCAGCAGGAAGATTTAGTGGCGAAATGGTGGTAAGCATGCGACCTATGTTGGCGAAAGATGCAATTCGTGCTATTCAAATTTGTAGTCGTTTTCCATCAGTGCATGGAGCGCCGATACATTTCGGTGATCCTAAGCTCATTGGTATTGATGATATTAACAGCCCTGATTATGGTGACGCAGTAATGATTAACAATCATGAAATACCTGTTTTTTGGGCTTGTGGGGTAACACCGCAATTAGTATTAGAGAAAACTAAACCGCCATTTTGTATTACTCATAGTCCGGGAAAAATGTTAGTGACTGATATTGTAAATTCAACACTAGCGGTGCTGTAGTTTTTAAAAAATAGGAAGGAAGATGAAATTAAATTGTGATTTAGGGGAAAGCTTTGGTAGTTGGTCTATGGGGTTAGACGAGCAGGTTATGCCCCACATAGATCAAGCTAATATAGCTTGTGGCTTTCATGCGGGTGATCCTTTAGTCATGCAAAAAACTCTCGAATTAGCTAAAACTAACAATGTGAGTGTTGGAGCCCATCCCGGTTATCCCGATCTTGTTGGCTTTGGTCGACGATCTATCAATTGTTCTATTGATGAAATTATTGCGCTAGTAACTTATCAAGTTGCCGCTATTGACGGTGTAGCTAAATCGTTAGGACTTGAACTAGAATATGTTAAACCTCATGGCGCTTTATACAATGATATGATGGTAAACAAAAATGTACGTGAGGCGATACTCACAGCATTATCTAATTATTTCAAACCATTAAAGTTGATGTTACAAGCAACCCCGCAAATTGACCAGCACAGAGCTGAAGCTAAGCCCTACGGTATTGAAATATTAAGTGAAGCATTTGCCGACAGGTGTTATGCCGATGATGGCAAATTATTAGGCCGTAATAAAGTAGGGGCAGTGCACAATAAAGAAAAGATGCTGGCTCAAGTTAAGCAATTAAAAGATAAAGGGTCTGTTACGACAGTTAATGGTACGATTTTATCGTTAAATGCTGATAGTTTGTGTGTACACGGAGATAATATTGAAGGTGTTCAATCAATCGAAGCGATTAGGGAGTTGATAGGTTAATGCTTGAAAACATTAATATTCATGTCGCAGGAGAAAATGCCTTAATTATTTATTTCAAGGAGCAAGGTGATAGTTCCTTTAGCGCTAATGTTTCAGCTAAAGTTCAACAAGCAGAGCACATTATACGTAAAGCTATGGAGCAAGAATTAGCTCAAGATATTATCGACTTAGTGCCATCTTACGCATCTCTGATGGTGATGTTTAATATGATGAGTACAGAACACCATACTATTCGAAAAAAAATCCGTCAGTTGTTGCAAAATATTGATCACCTACCGCAAGATCTAGCTACTACGGATGCAGCTAATATAATTGAATTGCCAGTTTATTATAATATTGAATCTGGTCCTGAATTATCTGTTATTGCTCAACGCGCTAAATTAACTGTAGAGCAAGTTATTGAGCTTCATCAAGCCCAAGAGTATCGTGTTTACGCTATAGGCTTTGCGCCCGGATTTGCTTATTTAGGGGAAGTAGACGAACGAATTGCTGCGCCGAGGTTGAGTACACCGAGAATGAAGGTACCTAAAGGTGCCGTTGCTATTGCCGATAGACAAACCGCTATTTACCCAAACGTTTCTCCGGGCGGCTGGAACATTATCGGCCTTTGTCCTATTAATATGTTTGATGCCAAAGCAAAACCGACTATGCCAGTCAATGTGGGTGATAGAGTGAAGTTTAAAGCTATTTCTAAAGATGAATTTCTAACTTTAGGTGGAGTGCTAGAGGTCTGTTATGACTAAGTCTTCACGAACAAAGGGGTTTCTAGTTAAACGACCTGGAATGTTAAGTCTTCTTCAAGATGCCGGTCGATTTGGTGCTTTTAATATTGGTTTAACTAATGGTGGACCTGTAGATTTACTTGCATTTAAATGGGCAAATCGTCTATGTGGTAACAAGTTAAACACAACCGCGATCGAAATAAGCATAGGCGGTTTAACCTTAACTTCGCAAGTTGATACCACTTTAGCCGTTACTGGAGCTAATATGCCATTAACCATTAATGGAGAAAAAAAATCATTATGGCGTAGTTATCATGTAAAAGCAGGAGATGTTATTGCTTTAGGCTATTCTGCGTTAGGAGTACGTTGTTATTTAGCGGTTTCAGAGGGATTTAATATTACCCCCAGTTTTGGTAGTACTGCGACCGTTTGTCGTGAAGGTATTGGTGGATTAAATGGTGGTAAGTTAGCCGTTGGGGATGTGTTAGCTTGTATTAGTAGCAAAGCAAAACAAAATTTAGTATTAACAGATACATTTATTCCAAAATATAGTAAAGACGTTGTATTACATACAATACCAAGCTATCAACAACAACATTTTAACTCAAACCAACAACGCTTGTTTTATACTAGTGAATATACGGTGAATAAAAGCTTTGATCGTATGGGGTATCGACTAGAGGGGCAGCCAATTACCTGTGATATAAAAGGTATTTTATCAGAAGGAATTTGTCATGGGGCAATCCAAATTCCTGCAGATGGGCAACCCATTGTGTTACTAAACGACAGACAAACTATAGGCGGTTACCCCAAAATTGGTTCTGTTTCTTCAATAGATACAGCTAAATTAGGGCAATTAAACCAAGGTGGAAAAGTACGGTTTGAGCCGATAAGTATGGAAAAAGCACATAACTTGTTTCATTTGAATTTAAAGCGCTTTCATACGACTAAGCTAACTGTTTGTGACTAATCTTGGGAAATAGAGAGTCAACTTAATGAATAAACAAGCTTTATACGAGCAATCGCTTAGCGAAAAAATAGAAAATATGCTTGTAGAGCGCAATTTACGAGGCATGAAAAGCTTAAAGTCTCAGCTTAGCGCTGGTTACTGCTTACGCGTCGCTAAAGTAATGCGTAACATCAAAGGTACGGTACTTATCGGTACAGGCTTTCCTGTAGAGGA
>JAWUXK010000121.1:0-13887 GCA_034111385.1 Colwellia sp.
AAATCCATTATGTTTACATGAAAACCACGTTTTTGTAAGTTTTCAACCATGTTGCCGCCCATAAGGCCAAGGCCGATGAAACCTATGATAGGTTTTGTCATATCTAACTCCTAAAATATTGCTGTATGTTATCTGAGTGTGGAAAAATCCACCATTGGCTCAGATTCATCTCTATATAAATAACCAATTACACTAAATTCTATGGAACCGTTCAGTTACGAAATAGCTCCCAAACGAGTACTAAAAATACCTTTAAGGGTAGAAATTCAATTTGTTAAGTACTAGCGCTACAAAAGCCAAAAACCTAACTCATAATTAAACCAACTACTACCTTTTGGTTATAATCACCAACATTAACCACCAAGCCCGATATATATGACTTTCAGATAAACAAAACATCAACATGATATGATTATCTAAAAGGTAAACTAGTAGCTTTATTAATATTCAAAACAACCGAGAACTATTAGATACTAACCAAACAATAAACACTAGTCAACCAATTATTTAAATTTGGTAATAACACAAAACAAACCTATAATAGAAAAGAAACTGATGCTTTTAGCTAAACTGACCATTGATGTGCTGAACAAATAGAAATATTAGTTCGGGTATGTAACACGCTCGTTGAGTTCAAAAGGCTTTCAATACTTATGCTAGTACTCTAATCAAATCCAATGGGTCGTGATAATTAACGCTAAAAATTGAGTCATTATAAAAAGGTTTTTCTTGATACATTCCAATACTTATATTCGTAAAAATATTGCACTGGCTTGGCCACTAGCTGTTAATGCCTTGCTAGTTCAGTCCATGTTAATGATTGATACACTTTTGGTTGCACCACTGGGTGATCTTCCAGTTGCTGCTATGGGTATAGCAACTGTGATAGTGGCATTTGTATTAGGCATTCAAATCGCAATTGGTAATGGGATTCAATTACTTGTAGGTAGAGCATTTGGAGCAAATAGTCACTGTGACCTTGCTGTAGTTTATTGGTCTGGCTTAATCATTAGTATTTCAATATCTTTGTTCTTTTTGCTTATTTTGATTTTTTTCGATACTGAACTAATAGCCTACATTACTGATGATACTCTATTAGCCCAGCTGGTTGAAAATTACATATCAATAACCAAGTACATCGTTCTGATCACAGCGTACACTCAAGTTTGCACCGCTTTATTCAATGGCTGTGGTAATACAAAAGTACCACTGAAAGGCTTTATGATTGAGTTGCCTGTTAATGCATTACTGAGCTACTTACTGATAAATGGATTTGCTATGTATGAGGGGCTCGGCTTAGAGGGTGCTGCTTGGGGTAGTTTGGTTGCCGTTACTTTAAGAGCTGCATTTCTTCATATTGCTCTAACAAAAGAAAAGAAAGTAGAACTAACCTACCCCCAAAACAGAAAATTTCTGCATGAAGTACGACTGCAATTTATAGAAATATCCCCTATCGCGGCTAATTTTTTTGTTCTCTCCATCGGAGCAACTATTTATCAATTACTATTTGCACAACTTGAGTTATTCTCATTTGTGGCCATTACGTTAATTTTTCCCTGGCTTCGTGCTGGAACACAATTCCCAAATGCATGGGCGCAAGCATCAGCCATTAGTATCAGTCAAATTATTGGGCAAAATAAAACGCAAGATCTCAAGTTTTTTATTTCTAGTTGTACACAAGTGGGAATGATTTTGTCGGTCATTATTGCAGCACTTTTTTTTGTCCTTAGCCAATGCATGCAATTTGTCTATCCAAATATAGAACCGGAAACTCAAATAGCATTAATGTTAATTGCGCCGCTTTATATCATTCTTCCCGTGATCCGAGCCTATAACACAGTCTCTGGTAATATTCTGCGAGCACTTGGTAATAGTAATCTTGTACTAAAAATTCATTTTATTACGCAATGGTTCATATCACTGCCTATCTGCGCACTTTTAATCATACAATTTGATGTGTCGATTTTTTGGGCATTCGCAATGTTACCCATAGAAGAGTTACTCAAAACGATCCCATTTTATCGCTATAAAGAATTTCACATTCAACGCATAGAGCATCAATAGTCTGCGTATATTCAAAAAAATGTAGTTTCGATTAAAACTTAATCAAGATTTTATCTTTTTACAAGATGACCTTTGCGTCAAAGAACAAGGGATCATAGCTTTTTGTGATGGAGTTTCTTTATCACTGATATTATTAAGCAATATCTTGGTCGCTATTTTGCCAATTTCATAAGGGTTTTGAGTTATTACGGTGATAGGCACTTTAAAAAATTCAGCCATAGGAATGTCATCAAAACCTAATAGTGATACGTCATCAGGTATCGAAGTTTTTTCTTCGTTTAATACTGTTAATAGTTCAGTAGTAATAGCTAAATGTTGAGTAAAAAATACGGTCGGCGAATTAGCGGAATCAAGAATACTTTGAGGTGATTGCTGAAAACCAGTTTCACGTTGCCAATATTGAATTAACTGTTTATCAAGAGGGATTTTATATTTATTCAACGCTTCAGCATATCCTAGGTAACGCTCATTCCTTGATTTGACATTTTTAAAATCTTGAGTAACAAAGCAAATACGTTTATGGCCTAATTTAATTAAATATTCAGTTGCTTCAAAAGCCGCCTTTCGATAATCAGATACGACTATATTTTTTTCATTGCCATCGTGTTCAAGCTGAAAATGAACTATGGGTAAGCCCTTATCAATATATTTAGCAATAAGATCAGTGTTCTTACCTGATGAAGCAATAATAATTCCGTCAACACGCAGTTGGTATAATGCTTCTAATGATCTTGCTTCGGTGTTTGGATCGAAGTCAGTATTATATATTATGACGTTGTATTCACTCGTTTTACAGTAATCATCAATCCCTCTGATAGTGCGGCTGGTGTAAAAGCCCGTAATATCTCTAACAATTACACCTATCGTTTTGGTTTTATCCATTTTAAGGCTACGTGCTATAGGGTTCGGTACATAATCTAGTTCCGATATAGCCAATTTAACGCGTTCTTTTGTCTTTTCAGACATGTACTCAAAACGCCCATTTAAATATTGAGATACAGTACTTTTTGAAACTCCTGCATGATTTGCAACATCAATTAACTTTATTTTTGGCATCTACTTTCTATTTTAAGTGTAAATATGAAGTTATTGACATTCTGCAACAGTATGATAATTTATACAACTAAATCGGTTTAGTAAATCGATTTACCCTTCAGTTTAGTTTGCTGGTATAGATAAGGAAAACGCGTGAAAATTAAAGAGATCAAAGTCTTTGTATGTAGTCCCGGTCGAAATTTCGTTACTGTGAAGGTGATAACAGACAATGGAATCTACGGTTTAGGCGACGCAACGGTTAATGGTCGAGAAATGGCTGTAGTGACCTATTTAGAAGAGCATGTAGTTCCTTGCCTTATTGGCCGTGATCCTAATGATATTGAAGATATTTGGCAATATTTATACAAAGGTGTGTATTGGCGTAAAGGACCAATCACCATGGCAGCTATTGCCGCGATAGATATGGCACTTTGGGACATCAAAGGAAAAGTTGCTGGTTTGCCGGTATATCAATTATTAGGCGGCAAAAGTAGAAAAGGCGTCACCTTATATGCTCATGCCAATGGCGAAAGTATTGGCGATACGCTTGATAAAACAGAAGCGCTAATTGCACAAGGATTTAAAGCCATTAGGTTACAGTCTGCTATACCGGGATTAAAAGTTACTTACGGTGTACTTGGTGATAAAAAAGATTATTACGAGCTTCAAGGTAACAGGCCCCTACCACCAGAAGAAGAGTGGTCAACACCCAAATACTTTAATTCAGTTGTTGATTTATTTCGCCAAGCCCGAGCACGTTTTGGCAACGAAATACAATTTGTTCATGACGTACATAGTCGATTAACCCCCATTGAATCGGCAAAGCTTGGTAAGTTATTAGAAGAGTTTAATTTACTTTTTCTTGAAGACGCATCAATGGCTGAAAACCAAGATAACTTCTCACTTATTAGACAACACACGACAACTCCACTTGCCATAGGTGAAACCTATAACACAATTTGGGATTGTAAAGATCTGATTCAAAATCAACTTATTGATTATATCAGAGTTGCAGCAACTCACGCTGGTGGTATAACAGCATTAAGAAGAATCGCAGATTTTTCCAGTGTCTATAATGTAAAAACAGCTCCACATGGCGCACCAGACTTGTCGCCAATTTGCTTTGCCGCCCACATGCACTTGAATATTTGGACACCAAACTTTGGCATTCAAGAGTTTGTTGGATTCGGTAACGAACAATCTAAGCAAATATTTAAACACAACTTTACTGTTGAAAATGGCATGGCTTATATGAGTGATACACCAGGCCTAGGTATTGAATTTGATGAAGAAGCAGCTATTAATTATCCATACAAGCGATCTTATTTGCCCGTTAGTCGACTAGAAGATGGCACGTTGTGGAATTGGTAATCGTTAATAAACAGGATTGAAATATGAGTAAGAAAATTAGAGTATTAGTTCACGGAACAGGGTTTGCAGGACAAGGTCATGCTGAAGCATTTAGATACGCATCGGCAGAAGTTGTTGGCATTGTTGGCAGAACTAAAAGCATTGTTAATCAAGTTGCTAGAGAAATGGATATCCCCTATGCAGGCACAGATTGGCAACAAGCATTAGAAGACTGTAAACCTGATGTTGTATCAATTGCCACTCCCGGTGGAGCACATGTTGAAGCCATTAAGCAAGCCATTGAATTTGGTTGCCATATCTTTTGTGATAAACCATTGACTGAAAGTGGAGAAACAGCCAAGGAGCTTTATAAACTAGCTGAAGCAAAAAAAGTGAAAACTGCATTTGCTGCCAGTTTCAGATATATGCCTGAAATTTTGCATGCTAAAAGGCTCGTTTCTCAAGGTGTTATTGGAGAGCCATTAGAAGTGGAATGTATATCTCATTTTAATTTAGAACGGGATATTCCATTTGGTTGGTCACATAGAAAAGAAGATGGCGGCGGAAGACTAAACAATAACTTTACTCATATGTTGTCGATTGTGACATCTGTAGTCGGTGAAAAAATACTGTCTATTATGGGAGAAGTTCGCGATGATTTAGGCAAAGCGCCCATTGTTGAAGGTGTTCATAATTTCAAAACTAGACGTGATTTTATTCCAGAAAATTTGGATGATCCATCAATGAAGTGGGGAGAGTCTAATGTAGAGTGGTCTTATAACGTACTTGCTCAATTAGAAAGTCCATTCGCTAATAAACCTGTTTCAGTTATGTTTAAACACGGTGGACTTCATCCACGTTTTAATGAAGATCATATTGTATTTTATGGCAGTAAAGGCGCCATTTATATTAAAGGGCATTATGGTAGTGGACCTCTGTATTTATACAATGAGAATAAAGAGTGGCAAGAAGTAAAGTTACCTGCTGATATAGCCGCTAATACACCAAAAGTTGACGGTGATACCGAAAGAAATTGGCGCTACCTTATCCGAGAATTAGTGAAAGATATCAACGGAGAAGAAGTACCACCCTATCAAACATTTAAAGAAGGCAGCCAATACCAGCAGCTTATTGACTTAATTCGTAAGAATGATAACTGGCTTGATGTAAGCCACCTTCAATAAAAGGGTTTAACATGTTCTATGACTACGCTGTAATTGCCGCCTATTTCTGTTTAATTGTAGGCATTGGCTTTACCTTCAAAAACATGGCAAAAAAATCGACAAGCGACTACTTTCGAGGCGGCGGTAGAATGCTATGGTGGATGGTGGGTTCAACCGCTTTCATGTCACAATTTTCAGCGTGGACATTTACTGGTGCTGCAGGAAAAGCCTATACCGACGGTTTTGCGGTGAGTTTAGTATTTTTTGCCAATACCTTCTCTTACTTTTGTGGTTGGGCTTATTTTTCTCATCGATTTCGTCAGATGCGAGTAGATACCCCAACTGAAGGGATAAGAAGGCGCTTTGGTAGTCAAAATGAACTGTTTTTTTCATGCGCACTCATTATATTTAGCTTTATTAATGCTGGAATTTGGCTTAATGCGTTAGGTGTATTTTCCAGTGCCGTATTTGAAGCGGATATTAATGTCACTATTATTTTAACGGGATTAGCCGTATTATTTGTATCAGTTCTGTCTGGTGCTTGGGGCGTTGTAGCATCTGATTTTGTGCAAACCTTAGTAGTAGCCGTTGTATCATTAGCATGTGCAATCGTTGCTTTGGTTATGGTTGGTGGCCCCGTAGAGTTAGTAAATAACTTTCCCTCTGATTTTATCATGGGGCCTGATATGAACTACGGTTTGTTGTTAGTGGGCACTTTTGTATTTTTTCTTGGTAAACAGCTCATCACTATCATGAACCTGAATGACTCATTTCGTTTCTTAAATGCGAAAGATTCTGATAACGCTAGAAAAGCCGCATTATTGGCTATGGTGTTAATGGGTATTGGTAGTATTGTGTGGTTTATACCACCTTGGGCATCCGCTATTTTATACCCTGGTGCTGCTTTAGCTTATCCTGAGCTTGGTAATAAAGCCTCTGATGCTGTGTATTTAGTCTTTGCAAGAAATGCAATGCCTGTTGGTACCGTTGGGCTACTGCTGGCAGGGTTATTTGCCGCATCGATGTCTTCAATGGATTCTGCACTGAATAAAAATGCGGGTATTTTTGTACGTAGTATCTACCAACCTTATTTAGCGAAAAGAAATAGAATAGTCGATGATACTCACTTACTTAAAATGAGTAAATTACTTAGCTTTATCAGCGGAATTTTGGTTATTGTGATGGCTTTATTTTTCAAGTCATTAAAAGAGCTGAGTTTATTCGATCTGATGATGTCTGTTTCGGCTATGATCCAAGTCCCCATCCTTATTCCATTGATTTTTGGTTTGTTTATTAAAAAAACGCCGCAGTGGGCACCTTGGGTAACAGTGATTATCGGGCTGCTTGTCTCTTGGTTTGTGATGAATATTCTCACCCCCGACTTAATTGCTTACTGGATAGGTATAGAGCAATTTACCCAACGTGAAGCAACAGATATGAATTTAATATTAACCATAGGTGCGCATTTAGTTATTACTGCAGGATTTTTCTGCTCAACAACCTTCTTTTATAAAGAACAAAATGACGAGCATAAAGTAGAAACAGAACATTTTTTTAAGGACATAGTAACCCCTGTCATAGCTGATTTTGAACAAGATGAATATGACATGCAGCAACGACATAAGTTAGGTTCAATGGTGATTTATATGGGTACAGGTGTTGTATTTATGGCGCTAATCCCGAATCCATTATGGGGAAGGTTAATGTTTGTTACTTGCGCAATTATCATTTTAGCCATTGGACTATTATTGAAAAGAAGTGCCGAACCAAAGCTCGGATCACTGAAAAATACTACTGGCTAACAGTTATTATTTAATGGAAAATTCACCACTATGGTATCAAAAATAAAATCTGTAATTATATTGTTAGGTTTGAGTTTTTTTATTCAAGGTCATACTCATGAACATAATATCCAAAACCAAAAAAATCAGGTGTCTTTAACCCATGGTATTGATAAATCAGCAGGTGGTGGATCTACCTATATAGTTAAAACGAATAACGCCACTTATTATCTTGAAAAAGAAGGAGGTGGCTTATCAAGTATGATTGATAATGACGGTGTAGATTGGTTGGGTTTTCATAATAAAAAAGGCTCTGGACACCAAGGTGAATATAGAGGTTTTCCTAACGCAATTCATAAGCAAGACGGGAGTTACTTTCATGCTAAAAATGCTGGCACAGATCCTTCATCCTCAACCGTTGAAATAGAAACATCAGAGCACGTTCGTATAGCGTTTGTTTCTGCTAATCACAAATGGCAGGGACAATGGGATTTTTATCCTGACCGTTGTGATTTTACTATGCGTAAAATAAGTGAAGGATTTAAATACTGGGTACTGTATGAAGGTGTTCCAGGTGGCGAGATGGATGTAACTGATTATTGGTATGCTTCTGCAGATAACCAAAAACATTTAATAAACGAAAAATTCTTAAAAGATTTACCCTTCCCCGAATGGTTCGCTTTTGGTGATGAGAAGTCGCCTAGAATGCTATATGTATTACATCATGAAGATGATGAACTTCCTGATACTTATGTCAGTAGACCTTATATGACCGTATTAGGTTTCGGTCGCCTTAATAAAGATAAGTATCTTGATACAATACAAACCTTCTCGATTGGTTTTGTTGAATCATCGCAATACTCAGTAGTTGAAAGTACGATACAAAAAATTCTTCACTAGGACCTATGAACAAGAAAACAAACAAGTGTTTTCTTAAGTTTTTGGTAAAAAAAAGCCTGATATCAATAGTGATATCAGGCTTTTTTAATTAACGCTGCTTAATACTAAATCAGCTTATTTAAATGCCGATAAAATATCATTAAAGCATTTAGAAGGTCGCATTATATCAATAACCTTTTGCTTATCTGCTTTGTAGTAACCACCTATGTCAACAGAATGCCATTGGTCTGTTGTTAAATCACTAACAATAGCTGCTTCATTGTCAGATAGTGATTTAGCTAATGGTGCAAAGTGACTTTGAAGCTCAGTATCTTCAGTTTGCTCAGCTAATGCTTTCGCCCAGTAAAGTGCTAAGTAAAAGTGGCTACCGCGGTTATCAAGCTCACCCGTTTTACGTGATGGTGATCTACCGTTGTCCAATAATTCAGCCGTTGCTTGGTCTAATGTTTTAGCCAACAATACTGCTTTAGAGCTGTCTTTCTTGATACCTAAATCTTCTAAAGAAGCACCTAATGCAAGAAATTCACCAAGAGAATCCCAACGTAAATGGTTTTCTTCAATTAGCTGTTTAACATGCTTAGGTGCTGAGCCGCCTGCTCCAGTTTCAAATAAACCGCCACCCGCCATTAACGGCACAATTGATAGCATTTTGGCACTAGTGCCTAGTTCTAAAATCGGGAATAAATCAGTTAAGTAATCACGTAAAATATTACCTGTTACAGAAATAGTGTCACCACCGCGTAAAATACGCTCTAACGTATAACGCATAGCTCTGGTTTGTGACATGATTTTAATATCTGCACCTGTCAAATCATGATCTTGAAGATATAGCTTAACTTTTTTTATTAATTCTGCTTCATGTGGACGGTATTCGTCTAACCAGAAAACAGCAGGAGTATTAGAAAGTTTTGCGCGATTAACGGCTAATTTAACCCAATCTTGGATAGGTGCATCTTTAACTTGACACATTCTCCAAATATCACCTTCTTCAACATCCATTGCTAACAATTCTTTTCCTTCATCATCAACAATTCTAATACAACCATCGCCTTGTGCTTCAAAAGTTTTGTCATGAGAACCATATTCTTCTGCTTTTTGAGCCATCAATCCAACGTTAGGCACTGTTCCCATCGTTGTAGGATCAAATGCTCCATGAGTTTTACAGAAGTTAATGATTTCTTGGTAAATTCTTGCAAAAGTACTTTCAGGCATAACTGCTTTAGTGTCTTTTGTTTTACCATCAGGACCCCACATTTTTCCGCCAGATCTAATCATAGCAGGCATTGAGGCATCAACAATAACTTCATTTGGTGTATGGAAATTTGAAATACCTTTAGCTGAGTCAACCATTGCTAATTCAGGACGTGTTTCATAACAGGCATGTAAATCAGCTAATATTTCTTCGCGCCATGATTCTGGCAGTTGTTTAATTTTTTCATAAATACTACTAACACCATCATTTGGGTTAACGCCAAGCTTATCAAAAGTTTCGCCATGCTTAGCGAACAGGTCTTTATAATAAACTTTTACTGCGTGACCAAAAACAATAGGATGTGACACTTTCATCATAGTAGCTTTTACGTGGAAAGAGAACATTACGCCTGTTTCTCTTGCATCTTCCATTTCTTGCTCTAAGAATTCACACAAGGCTTTTTTACTCATAAACATACTGTCAATGACTTCACCCGCTTGCAGTGGGGTATTTTCTTTTAATACCGTTACTGCGCCACCTTCTTTAGCGACGAATTCAATTTTAACATTGCATGCTTTATCCATAGTCATACTCTTTTCACTGGCATAAAAATCACCTTCATGCATGTGCGCAACGTGAGTTCTCGAAGCTTGACTCCACTTACCCATAGAATGAGGATTTTTTCTAGCAAAAGCTTTAACCGCTGCTGGAGCACGACGGTCTGAATTACCTTCGCGAAGTACTGGGTTAACGGAACTACCTAAAGCTACTGAATATTTGGCTTGAATTGCTTTATCTTCATCTGTTTGAGGAGCTTCAGGAAAGTCAGGAATTGCATAACCATGTCCCTGTAATTCTGTAATAGCATCTTTAAGTTGAGGAATTGATGCACTGATATTAGGTAATTTAATGATGTTTGTATCAGGTTCTTGAGTTAAAGCACCCAATTCAGCTAACGTGTCAGGTACTTTTTGTTCTTCGGGTAATATATCGGAGAATGCAGATAAAATCCTAGCCGCAAGAGATATATCTTTTAGTTCTACATCTATATCTGCTGATGCTGCAAAAGTTTTGATAATCGGCAGTAACGAGCATGTCGCTAGCAATGGTGCTTCATCGGTATAGGTGTAAATTATTTTTGAACTCATATTTGTAGCATCCTTTATATTTAAATTAATCCCAACCGCAAAAGTGTTTTAGCCCTTTCTAAAAAAGTGTATTTTCAAACATCAGAAAAGACTCTTTATAAAAAGCGGATCAAACTTTTTCTAACAACTTAATAAAATATGTTTATAGAAAATTGATTAAAAATCAACTTGAGGCGTTCGGTGCCGTTTAAGCTTTATTTTAGTATCATTTTTATTGAATAAAACTTTACGGAGAAAGTTATAATCTTAATAGCCCACTGTAACGAGTAATCTCAACCGTTCAAATTAGACTAAAGTCGATTATTCTACTTTTCTCTTTCTCATACTAAAGGATGAGTGACTTTTTCGCTAGTAAAACAGCCACTCGCTGCCTTATAGAGAAGATAAACTGAATAAATATTACTTATGACATTTTACTGACTATTACTCTGACGGATGATAGTCAGTAACGAGTAGATATAACTTTCAAATGTCACTTCTTCTTATATTTACATTACAATAAGTATTTTGTCTTTTAACCTATAACAAAGTTTGCTTGCCCACCTTCGCCGGATTCGAAACATCCTTTTATTCCAATCAATTTCTTATCAGTACACGTATTAAGGATTGTGAATTGGCTTTTGGCTATACCTGCTTCAAAACACCCATCATGCTTTAGAGTCAATTCACAGGGGTTGTCATCAATAGTCCCAACAATAACTTCAAAGCCTACAAAAGAGGCATTTCCGTTTGGTTCATAATACATTTGATACTTTAGTTCACTTTTTCCTACTATCTCGCCACTATAGTCTTGGGATACCGTCGCTGTTGTTAGCTTGCCGCCATCATCAAATAATTTTTCTTCAGACTCTTTCCAATCTGTAATTTGAAATGTTCCCTTGAGTTGCATAACCACCTCTCGTATTTTAATTAAATTGAAATTCAATCTTACAATAGCATTATTAAAAGCATATTGGTGGGCAGTTTCGATGAAAATAGAATACCTCAGTCATCACTACAATATTACGCAGGATTGAACTTGCCTGTACAAAATGTAAATGATTAAGCCAGTAAAGGTAATGTTCTATAAACAAGAACATTACTAATAATTGATTCCATTCCTTCCCATTCAATTTTATAATACGGCACTAAAATTAATGTCACTCCTACTTAAATAAGGCCTATGTTTTTAAAATGACACTATCTACTGCTAATAAAGAAGCTTCTGGGATGTATAAGCTTGAAAAAAAACTCAGAGGAAAAGTAGGAAAGGCGATTGCAGATTACACCATGATTGAAGAGTCAGATGTAGTAATGGCTGCGATCAGTGGAGGCAAAGATTCATTTGCCATGCTAGATATCTTACTCATGTTACAAAAAGCTGCTCCAATTAATTTTAAAATAATTGCGGTTAATCTTGATCAAAAGCAGCCGGGTTTTCCAGAACATATTCTTCCACAATATTTTGAATCTCTCAATATTCCTTATTATGTTGTCGACAAAGATACCTACTCTATTGTTAAAGAAAAAATACCTGAAGGAAAGACTACCTGTAGCTTATGCTCAAGGCTACGAAGAGGAACATTATATTCATTTGCTGAAAAGATTGGTGCGACAAAAATTGCATTAGGTCATCATATGGATGATATTGTCGAAACCTTATTTTTAAATATGTTTCATGGAGCTAGATTAAAATCTATGCCACCAAAATTAAGAGCTGATAATGGTCGAAATACTATCATTCGTCCTCTAGCTTATTGTAGAGAGAAAGATTTAATCCAATTCGCAGAATTAAGAAACTACCCGATAATTCCCTGCAACTTATGTGGTTCTCAAGAAAACTTACAACGACAAAATATTAAAGCCATGTTATCCGATTGGGATACTGCCACGCCAAATAGAATAGAGAATATTTTCAAATCATTAAAAAATGTCAGCCCAAGTCAATTGGCTGACACACAATTATTCGATTTTAATAATCTGCCAATAGACCGAACAGCAGACAAAGATGAGTATGAATTTTCATCTGAAACGGTATCTTCAACTAATATGGATGAATCCTTGTTTGTTGATGCGACACGTATTGATGTAACACATATTTAACCCGTTATGCTCAGTAGAGTTCGTCCTTTAACAACAACTTTTTATTGAGCGCTTTATTCGGTTAAATATTGCTTGTTTTGCCTCAGCATTTTAGTGATATCTATAACATAATCGGCGCCACGCTCAGAATAAGGCAGCAAACCGGTTGCCAAAACTTCAGGATTAAGAGATTGGTCTTGCGCTCTTAATTCCGTTCGAATAGTTCTAAATACACGATAAGCGTTATTAGAATTAATGTTATAGAAATAATGCGCTACTGATGCATCTAAGCTTTTAAAAGCAGCCACTTCATGTTTTGCCCCAATATTTCTACCATTGGGAACCATGCCGCAACCTTCCTGAAAACACCATATTCCAAAAAAGTTTAATCCTATTCGAGAAAAACGCGATGTGCCCCACGCCGACTCATTTGCTGCTTGTACTAATACCAACGGCATAGGAACAACATCAACACGAACTAATAGCTCATTAAGCTGTGTTAACAATGAAGCATTTTTACTAACCCTATAACGCTTAACTAATGCCGATAACTCTTGTGCTTTTTGCTCAGACAAAGGTAACTCTAGCGATACATGTTCTAGCCATAATTTAAGCTTAGCTCTGGTAGCAAGTAACGCATTATTTTGTCTAACAACAGCTGGGCGCATAAAATCAAAAAAGCTTTTCTTTTTACTTTTTACATCTTTAATCGCTGCGAAATCTGGTAAAACCACATCATGTAATGGCTTTTCCTCCACTTTTTTCACAATCACTTTTTGGAGTTTTTTCTTCGTAATGTCGATTGCTTTTTCAAGAGCTTTTTCCGTAACTTTTGGTTTTAGAAAAGTAAAAGGTGCGGCTAAACACACGAACAATACCAGTAAAAATCCAATTTTAACTACTGTGGAGTTTTTCATAAAGAATCCATAAATTAACTAGGTCACATATCACTATGCTGAAAAGGTATCATTCGAACCTGAATTAATGTCTTTTGACGTTGAATCACCCGAATTATTATCGATGTTTATATCATCACTGCTCGCTATACTGATACCAAAAACTTCGCGATAAACAACACCTTTCACATTATAAAATAATGGTGCAAGGAACGATATTCCAACCAAGAAAATGATAATACCCAGCGGTGCAATACTTGATTCAAGTAGCAAAAGAAAGGGAAGTAACAAAACAAT
>JAWUXK010000122.1:0-7352 GCA_034111385.1 Colwellia sp.
TATTAATGAAGGTGCTGATATGATCATGGTTAAGCCTGGTATGCCCTATTTAGATATAGTACGTCGTGCTAAAGATACCTTTCAAGTCCCTACTTATGCTTATCAAGTGAGTGGAGAATATGCCATGCATATGGCCGCTATCCAAAATGGTTGGTTAGCTGAAAAGCCTTGTGTGATGGAAGGTTTACTGGCATTTAAACGTGCGGGTGCTGATGGAATTTTAACGTATTTTGCGAAAAAAGTAGCCAAGTGGCTAAAAGAAGAAAAGTACTAAGCTGTCGCGCTATATCAGTTGTATTAGCCGTTTTGGGGAGGAAGCATTTCATAAAGTAACCCTTCCCGAAGCGCTCCGGTTGACAGTGTTAATTCTGTAATGTTAAATACTTGAAAGAGCGCAATTAAAATACTTAACCCACTCGCTAGTACAGGCGCTCTGTCGGCTCTTAATCCTGATAATGCTATATTATCAATGGTTTCACAGTTAATCAGTGCTTGTTTAATTTCTTGCAAAAAAGCTGAAGTGATAGCAATAGGCTGTTGTCTGTCTCGAAGGATTTCGGCTAATGCTTGCATTGTTCCTGAACTACTTAAAACAGATTGCCAGCCTAAATTGATAAATTCTTTGGCATTAGGAGTAATAATGTTACTGGCTGCAGCTATTGCACTAGCAAAATTTTCTTCTGTTAATAAATCATCAGAAAAAAATTTTTCTTTAAAACTAACACAGCCTAAGTTTAAGCTTATAGCGTGCTTTGCCTCAAAAGCTTGGCCGATAATTAATTCGGTACTTGCCCCACCAATATCAATAATGAAACGTTTTTTGTCTAAATTATCTTGGCAGGTATGTGCAACACCACTGTAAATTGTTTTTGCTTCTTGAACACCGCTAAGTAAATTAATTTTTACGGGCAAAATTTTATTGGCGGGGGTTATAAAATCGTCTCGATTAATCGCTATTCTTAAGGCCGCAGTAGCAACGATACGAATATTGCTCACAGGAATGTTGCTGAGGTGTTGTGAGAATAGGGTTAAACAATCAAGCCCACGATTAATAGCTTCCTGATTTAATTCATTATTATCATTTAAACCAGAAGCTAAGCGAACTTTTTGTTTTATTTTGTCTACAATCTTAATTTGGTTGCTAACATGTTCAGTGATCTGTAAATGAAAGCTATTTGATCCTAAATCAACCACAGCATAATGCGAATTTGTATAGCGGGCATTAAACTGTGATATGTCTTTTTTCATAGTCATTTAAAAACAGAGAGAACTACCTGCGAGGACGAGTGCTATTATTGCCGCTCGGTCTAAAGTTACCGCGATTACCTTGACGGTTACCGCCAGGTTTATGACGACGTTGTCGTGGTGCAGGCTTAGGTAAGTCTTCAAGTAAACCATCATGTAAGTATTTTGTTACCGGCAAGGGGTGTTCAATGTACTCTTCAATAGCAGGTAAGTTAAATACATATTGCTCACAAGCTAGACTAATAGCATGTCCAGTTGCACCAGCGCGTCCGGTACGACCAATGCGATGCACATAATCTTCACAATCATCAGGCAAGTCATAGTTAAAAACATGAGTGACCGATGGAATATGTAAACCACGCGCGGCAACGTCAGTAGCGACTAATATATCCAAAGTGCCGTCGGTAAATTGCTCTAATATTTTCAGACGCTTCTTTTGAGGAACATCGCCTGTTAATAAACCAACTCTTATTTTATCTGCAACAAGGTGGTCGAAAAGTTTTTCACAAACATGTTTCGTATTGGCAAAAATAATGGCTTTTTCAGGCCAGTCTTCTTCAATCAATGTTTGTAATAAAGCCATTTTATCTTCATTAGAAGGGTAAAATAATTCTTCGCTAATACGTGTGTTTGTTTTTTGTTCGGGTGCAATTTCTACACTGGTTGGATCATTCATATGCTCGAAAGCAAGTTCTTTAACTCGAAATGATAATGTTGCCGAGAACAGCATGCTTAAGCGCTGTTTAGCTGGAGGCATTTTATTGAACATATAGCGAATATCTTTAATAAAGCCTAAATCGAACATTCTGTCGGCTTCATCAAGTACAATAACTTCAATATTACTTAAGTTATAAATGCCTTGTTTTAAATAATCTAATAAGCGTCCACAGGTACCAATTAAAATATCGACACCTTGTTCTAGCTCTAAACGTTGACTTTCATAACCTTCGCCACCATAGACAATACCAAGACGTAGCCCTGTACTTTTTGACATTTCAATAGCATCACGGTGAATTTGAATAGCAAGCTCACGTGTTGGCGCCATAATTAATGCACGGGGTTGGTTATGAGTAGGTGCTTCAACTTGCAATAAACGGTGAAAAGTTGCAGCTAAAAATGCGATTGTTTTACCTTCTCCTGTTTGAGCTTGGCCTGCAATGTCAGTGCCTTGAAGCAATATAGGTAAAGACTCTTCCTGAATGGACGTACAATGTTGGAAGCCCATGGCTTCTAATCCGGTGACTACTTGCGGAGCAAGATTTAAGTCAGCGAATTTTGTTTCTGTTAAGTGTGTTTTTTTCATCGCGGTAGCTTAACATTATAGTTAGTCAATAACTAATTTTAGCGTCGATAAGTGAATATAAAAGAAAATAAACTTGAAAAATAGTCAACTTAGCCTCATAAATGTATAATATTACAATTAAATAGTGTGGCTCGATTGCCATAATAAACGGAGAATATGATGAACGATAAAATTGTTCAGCTAACTGATGATAGTTTTGAAGCTGATGTGTTAAAAGCCTCGGGTTTAGTGTTGGTTGATTTTTGGGCAGAATGGTGTGGTCCTTGTAAAATGATAGCGCCTGTTCTTGATGACATTGCAGTAGAATATGATGGTAAAGTCACAGTCGGTAAATTAAATATCGATGAAAATTCAGATACACCACCTAAATATGGTGTGCGTGGCATTCCAACGTTGTTGTTGTTTAAAGACGGCGAAATTGCCGATACCAAAGTAGGTGCTTTATCAAAAACACAATTAAAAGAGTTTTTAGATAAAAATCTTTAATGAGTATGAAAATTTTTAAAAACCTGAATTTATTTCAGGTTTTTTTATATTTGCATTAAAAATAATCAAAATATTCGCTTACATTTTAACGAGTGACTTTACCTAGTTAGTATTTAATGGTAGATTTAGCTTCTGATTTAAAAATATCATCTCTGTATCCCTTTTCTAATATCTTGGTTTGCTACTTTAATAGCTTATTCTTAGATAAAAAGAGTATAAACACACATTTAAAATAAACTGTCATCGGCAATCGCCAAGGCATAACCACTTAAAATAGTTTAAGAAACCCCCTATGAATCTTACCGAACTGAAAGAAAAATCCATTAATGAATTGGTTGAACTAGCCGAAACCATGAAGCTAGAAAACCTTGCTAGAACACGCAAACAAGACATAATTTTTGCTATCTTAAAGAAGCACGCTGAAAATGATAATGATATTTTTGGTGGTGGCGTTTTAGAAATATTACAAGATGGTTTTGGATTTTTACGCTCAGCCGACTCTTCTTATTTAGCTGGTCCTGATGATATTTATGTTTCACCAAGTCAAATTCGCCGCTTTAGCATGCGAACTGGTGACACTATCCAAGGTAAAATTCGTTCGCCGAAAAAAGGTGAGCGTTACTTTGCCTTATTAAAAGTAACAGAAGTCAATTTTGACCGTCCTGAAAATGCTCGTAATAAAATTTTATTTGAAAACTTAACGCCAATTCATCCTACCGATAGAATGACTATGGAACGTGGTAATGGTTCAACAGAAGATATTACCGCGCGTGTTTTAGATTTAGCTTCTCCTATTGGTAAAGGTCAACGTGGTTTAATCGTTGCTCCACCAAAAGCGGGTAAAACATTATTATTACAGAACATTGCACAAAGTATTGCCCATAACCATCCTGATGCAGAATTAATGGTGTTATTAATTGATGAGCGTCCAGAAGAAGTAACCGAAATGCAACGCTTGGTAAAAGGTGAAGTAGTGGCTTCAACCTTCGATGAACCTGCTTCGCGCCATGTACAAGTAGCTGAAATGGTAATAGAGAAAGCTAAGCGTTTGGTAGAACATAAAAAAGATGTTGTTATCTTGCTCGATTCAGTTACTCGTTTAGCGCGTGCATATAACACGGTAATTCCTTCATCAGGTAAAATATTAACCGGTGGTGTTGATGCGAACGCGTTACATCGTCCTAAACGCTTCTTTGGTGCAGCACGAAATATTGAAGAAGGTGGCAGCTTAACGATTATTGCGACAGCGTTGGTAGAAACCGGTTCTAAAATGGACGAAGTTATTTACGAAGAATTTAAAGGTACGGGTAATATGGAATTACACCTGTCTCGTAAAATTTCTGAAAAACGCGTATTCCCAGCAATTAATATTAATCGAAGTGGCACACGTCGTGAAGAATTGATTACTAAGCCTGATGAGTTACAAAAAATGTGGATATTACGCAAAATAGTTCACGAAATGGATGAAATAGGCGCTATTGAATTCCTTATCGATAAATTAGCGATGACGAAAACCAATAATGAGTTTTTTGATTCAATGAAGCGTAAGTAACCTTTTAATGCTAATAGAAAACCAGTCATACCGGCTGGTTTTTTTGTTTTAAAACGCTTAGCAAAAATTAGTGGCATCTATGAAATATAACGATTTAAGAGATTTTATCAGTCAGCTTGATAAAATAGGGCAATTGAAACGTATTACTGCGCCTATTTCAACTCACCTTGCGATGACTGAAATTAGCGATCGTACACTGCGAGCCAAAGGACCAGCATTATTATTTGAAAATGCAGTGGATGAAAACGGTCAAACTCATAACATGCCTGTACTCACTAACCTCTTTGGCACGCCAGAAAGAGTGGCGCTTGCGATGGGGCAAGAAAACGTTGCTGCATTACGTGAAGTCGGTAAGTTATTGGCTATGCTTAAAGAGCCGGAGCCACCGACTGGTCTGCGGGATGCATTAGGTAAAATCCCTGTTTATAAACAAGTACTCAATATGCCGGTTAAAGTGATTAAAAAGCCACTTTGCCAGCAAATTGTATTTACTGGTGATGATGTCGATTTAACCAAGTTACCTATTCAAGTGTGTTGGCCAGGTGATGTTGCTCCTTTAATTACTTGGGGTTTAACTATCACCAAAGGCCCCTATAAAGAGCGCCAGAATTTAGGTATTTATCGCCAGCAGGTATTATCTAAGAATAAAGTCATTATGCGCTGGTTATCTCATCGTGGTGGGGCTTTAGATTTTCAAGAGTTTAAAAAAACAAATCCAGGTGAAAAATATCCAGTTTCAGTCGCTTTAGGGGCAGATCCTGCCACTATTTTAGGTGCCGTAACACCTGTGCCAGATACCTTGTCAGAGTATGCATTTGCAGGTTTATTACGTGGTTCAAAAACTGAAGTGGCTAAATCTATCAGTAATGATTTACAAGTACCTGCAACAGCAGAAATCATTTTAGAAGGTTATTTAGATCCTGAAGAAACTGCGCCAGAAGGCCCTTATGGTGATCATACCGGTTATTATAATGAAGTAGATGATTTCCCTGTTTTTACTGTTACGCATATTACTATGCGTAAAGATGCTATTTACCATAGTACTTATACGGGTAGGCCGCCAGATGAGCCTGCTATTTTAGGTGTGGCATTAAATGAAGTATTTGTGCCTATTTTACAAAAGCAATTTCCTGAAATTCAAGACTTCTATTTACCGCCAGAAGGCTGCTCTTATCGTTTGGCTGTCGTGACCATCAAGAAACAATACGCTGGCCACGCTAAGCGAGTTATGATGGGCGTTTGGTCTTTTTTACGACAATTTATGTACACTAAATTCGTTATTGTTTGTGATGATGATGTCGATGCTCGAAATTGGGAAGATGTCATTTGGGCGATGACTACACGTATGGATCCTAGCCGAGATACAGTGCTTATTGAAAATACGCCTATAGATTATTTAGATTTTGCCTCACCTGTTTCAGGTTTAGGATCTAAAATGGGCTTAGATGCGACAAATAAATGGCCCGGTGAAACGAACAGAGAATGGGGTGTTCCCATTGAAATGACCGATGAAATAAAACAACAGATAGACGATATTTGGGATGATTTCGCAATTATTCCAGCAGAAAATAATTAAATTAAAGAGATATATGAATGAAAACAATTAGCTGCCAAATAGTGTCACTAACTTCACTTACGGCTCATGTGTTTAAAGTGCTACTAAAGCCCGCTGAGAAAGTAGACTTTTTACCTGGGCAGTATTTAAACTTTGTGATGAGTGATGAAGACAAACGACCATTTTCTATTGCTAGCTCACCTGATTCTGATTTGATTGAATTACAGATAGGCGCTTTTATTGCCGATAGTTATCCCATGCAGGTGATAGACCGTATTAAGTCGGCACAAACAGACGCTAAACCAGTCACTATTGAAATTCCTGCTGGTAATGCTCAGCTACGCACAGAGAGTGAGCGCCCATTGTTGTTGTTAGCGGGTGGTACCGGTTTTTCTTATATCAAATCAATGTTTGAATACTTAGCAGAGCAAAACTCACAGCGCCATATTATGGTTTACTGGGGAGTACGTGAGTTGGATGCAGCCTATGAACTGGAAGAAACAGCAGCAATAATTGCTAAGCTACCCCATGCTAATTTTATTCCCGTTATTGAACATGCCAATGAAAACTGGCAAGGAAAAACAGGCTTAGTTCATCAAGCCGCTATGCAAGATATTGTGAGCTTTGAGCCTTATGATATTTATCTCGCGGGTCGTTTTGAAATGGTTGGTGTTATTCGCAGTGACTTTCTTGAGCACGGTGCATTGCTTGAGCATATGTACGCAGATGCATTTGCTTTTATTTAGCTTTAAAGGCTTATAGATAAGAGGAAAATGAATGATATTGATGTTACTCCATCACTATCATTCATTGGTGTCTTGCTCTAAGCGTAAGCCTGAACCTTAACCCATACCTCATTTGCTGCTTGGTGTTGCCCTTCCTCGGTTAGGGCTTTAGCTAAAGCTTCTAAGTCTTGCTTATCGTATTGATGTCCTTCAAGCTTCACTAAAGTGTAAAAAGCCTTCTCTGACGTTGACCATTGTTCACTCATTAACGCTAAGTGTCCTAAGGCGCTTAACCATTGAGGATGTTCGCTATTTTTATGTAGATGTTTTTGAACTATTGCAATCAACGGTTCACACTCTTTCATTGGTAATGAACGTAACTGTTTGAGGAAACTCTCATTTGGCTGCTTTTTCAATTTCGGTGTCAGGATTTTGAATAATGGCTCATTGATGCTTTGCTCGGCTAGAACTTGACAATAAGCAAAT
>JAWUXK010000123.1:0-65166 GCA_034111385.1 Colwellia sp.
GATGTTTATCTTTCTGATCCTTATATAAGCTATCAGAATGTAGCAGTGACATTAGCGGAAGACGATTTGAAAATTGATGAATTGGAGGATTTATCAGGAAAAGATATTGTTGCTTTTCAAACTGCTCGACAGTTTTTAGGCGTAAACTACAGTGAGGCTATTGAAAAAGCAGCGGGCTATCAAGAAGTCGCTGATCAAATGAGACAAATTAAATTACTTTTTAATAAAAGAACACAAGTATTAGTCTTAGATATAAATATCCTACAGCACTTTCTATTTAATCATCGTGATGACATTTATAAAAAGCCTTATAAAGTACATCAGTTATTTAGACCTAGGACTTATGCTGCAGGCTTTAAAAGTAAAGCAATCCGCGATCAAATTAATCGCGGTTTAGCGGTGATTAAAGCCAATGGTAAATACCAAGCGGTGTTAGATAAATACTTATTGTGAGCTTTTAGGGTTTAGTAGCAATAAAAATGGCACGTTGAGGAGCAGGGTACCCTTCAATTGTTTTACTGCTATCGAGGGGATCAAGAAAGTCAGAGAGTGATTCTGAATCAATCCAGTCAGTTTTTCTTTGTTCATCAAGTGCAGTAATATCGGTATTAACTACGCGAATATTGGTAAAACCACAGCGTTCTAACCATGCACACATGGCTTTAGTGCTAGGTAAAAACCAAACATTACGCATTTTAGCGTAGCGTTCACCGGGCACCAGTACGGTATTTTCATCGCCATCAACAATGAGTGTTTCAAGGACTAGCTCACCACCTTTCACTAACTGCGCTTTTAATTGATAAATAAAATCAATAGGTGAGCGACGATGATATAAAACCCCCATCGCAAATACCGTATCAAAAGCATTAAGCTCTGGTAATTGTTCTACGCCTAGCGGTAATAAGTTAACCTTATTATCACTAATAAAGTGTTGCACTGCATTAAATTGCATCAAAAATAATTGGGTTGGATCGATACCCACCACAAATTTTGCTCCTGCTCCACGCATGCGCCATAAGTGATAACCACTACCACAACCTATATCAAGTACGTACCTGCCAGATAAATCGCTAATATGCTGTGATAGTCTGTCCCATTTAAAATCACTTCGCCATTCAGTGTCTATATGTAACCCGTGAATGTGATAAGGCCCTTTACGCCAAGGTTTAAACTTTTTTAATAAATTTTCTAAGCGTTTATGTTCACCTGAATTTAAATCTTCTTTGCCGCCAACGGTGACACTATTAACTAAATCTATGACAGGTGTTTGAGTTTTTGGGAGTGCATCTAAGGTTTTTTGCCAATGTTTATAGTCGCCGTGAAGGTTGTTTTTATGCCAATAATCAAGTTGTGATGGCAAAGTGTTTAACCAATGGCTTAAACGATTTGTGGCAATTTCTTGATAAAATTTATTAAAATGAGTCATAGCGTTTTTTTAAATTGATGATGAGTTACTAGGTTATTTTATGGCAATAAAAGAAATGAAATTAAAGCATTGAAACCAGGGTGAAACGTGCTTAAATCCGGCATTTTTTAGACGTATTATATGTTGCTCTATTGAATCTGTTCGCATCACATTTTCTAGGGCAGTACGTTTTTGGGCAACTTCTAGCTCGCTATAACCGTTAGCACGTTTAAAGTCATGATGTAAATTGATCAAATGTTCATCAACTATCGAATCACCATGTGATATTTTTTCTGAAATAACTAACAATCCACCTTCATTAATTCCTTCGGCAATAGTACTTATTAACTTTTGACGTTCTGCTTTATCAATAAATTGCAAGGTGAAATTAAGTACCACCATCGAAGCATTCTTTATGTGTATGTCTTGAATGTTTGCTTCAATAACTTCAACGGGTGTAGTGCCTTTAAACGCATTGATATGCATTTTACAACGCTCTACCATTGCAGAAGAATTATCAACAGAAATGATATTACATTGCTCAGCCACAATTCCTTTTCGCATAGCTAAAGTTGCGGCTCCTAATGAACAACCTAAATCATAAACCGTAGTGTTCGGTAGAACAAATTTTTGGCTAAGACGACCAATGGTTTCGATAATTGTTGCATAACCAGGAACGGAACGACTGATCATATCAGGAAAAACTTCCACTACCTGCGCATCAAAAGCAAAATCGTTAACGTGAGCTTGTGGATTTGAGTAAATTAAATCGGTTTTAGGAGTGTTCATGTTTATTACTATATTTGTACATATTGCTCAGATAAGGACATGTATTTTAACTGATATTGATTGGATATAAAAACAAATAAATTTTATCTGTTTTAACAGAAAAAATATACGCTTTAGCGACATTGTTATATGAACAGATATATTCAAGATAAAGTATGATTAAACTAATAGAGTATTTATTAAAAATTAACTCATTAAGTGAGGGTGACATTACTAATCTTTGCTTTATAATATGCGGCATTTATCGCTAGCTAGAGATAAGCTAAGTTAGCGTTAGTTTCTAATTTTATTAAAGTAGCAAGGCAAAAAATACATGCGTAGTCTTTATTGTGGTGAGGTTAACGAATCTCATATTGGTCAAGAAGTCACCCTTTGTGGTTGGGTTAATCGTCGTCGTGATTTAGGCGCTGTTATCTTTCTCGATTTACGTGATCGTGAAGGTTTAGTTCAAGTGGTTTATGATCCCGATTTTCCTGAGGTACTTTCTGTTGCCAACACCTTACGTAATGAGTTTTGTGTTCAGCTGAAAGGTAAAGTACGCGCTAGACCTGAAGGTCAAGTGAACAAAGACATGAAAACTGGTGCTATTGAGATCTTAGGTCTTGAATTGACTATTTTGAATAAGTCGGCACCTTTGCCACTTGATTCAAACCAAAATAACTCAGAAGAGCAACGTTTGAAATATCGCTATCTTGATTTACGTCGTAGTGAAATGACTGAACGCATGCGTTTTCGCGCTAAAGTAACTTCAAAAATTCGTAGTTCATTAGAGTCATTAGGCTTCTTGGATATTGAAACACCGATTCTTACTGCAGCAACGCCAGAAGGTGCTCGTGATTATTTAGTCCCGAGTCGTACGCACAAAGGTAAATTTTTTGCTTTACCACAATCACCACAGTTATTTAAACAATTGCTAATGATGTCTGGTATGGAACGTTATTATCAAATTGTAAAATGTTTCCGTGATGAAGATTTACGTGCGGATAGACAACCTGAATTTACTCAAATCGATATTGAAACTTCGTTTATGAGTAGCGAACAAGTAATGGACGTTAGTGAAACCATGATCAGAGAGCTATTTAAAGAAATGCTTGATGTTGATCTTGGTAAATTTCCGTCTATGCCGTTTAGCGAAGCAATGCGACGTTTTGGCTCAGACAAACCTGATTTGCGTAACCCATTAGAATTAGTTGATGTTGCTGATTTGTTAAAAGATGTTGAATTTAAAGTATTCTCTGGCCCAGCAAATGATGAAAATAGCCGTGTTGCTGTTATTTGTGCGCCAGGTGGTGCAAAAGCCTATTCACGCAAAGGACTTGATGAATTAACTAAGTTTGTTGGTATCTATGGCGCTAAAGGTATGCCGTGGTTAAAAGTTAACGACATTGACAAGGGAATGGAAGGCTTACAGTCACCTATTTTAAAATTCTTGTCTGAAGATGTTGTTAGTCAGTTACTTGCACGAGTGAATGCTAAATCAGGTGATATTATCTTCTTTGGCTCTGATTCAAGTTCAGTCGTTAGTGAAGCGTTAGGTGCACTTCGTTTGAAACTAGGTGAAGACTTAGATTTACTTGAAGGTGATTGGAAACCATTATGGGTTGTTGATTTTCCTATGTTTGAAGAAATTGATGGTGGCATGCATGCGCTTCATCATCCATTTACCGCGCCGACTAATTTAACGCCTGAGCAGCTCGAAGCAAACCCGCTAGGTGCGTTGTCGGATGCTTATGACATGGTATTAAATGGCTGTGAGCTCGGTGGTGGTTCTGTTCGTATTCACAACCAAGAGATGCAGTCTGCAGCATTTAGAATATTAGGCATTGACGAAGAAGAAGCACAAGAAAAATTTGGTTTCTTACTTGAAGCGCTACAATATGGTGCGCCACCACATGCCGGTTTAGCGTTTGGTCTTGATCGCTTAGTCATGTTAATGACGGGTGCTAGCTCTATTCGTGAAGTGATGGCATTCCCGAAAACTAATACCGCAGCCTGCCCATTAACTAATGCGCCGGGTAATGCTAACACTGCTCAGTTAGTAGAGTTAGGTGTAGAGATAATTAAAGAAGACAGTAACCACGAATAAAGTGTCGCGAGTTATGGCATTCAGTATTAAGCCGATGCTGTTACTCAAAACATTCTATTTGTGATTTATTAATGTCTATTATTTTAGGTATTGACCCCGGTTCACGCTTCACTGGTTACGGGGTTATCAAACAACAAGGCCGTACTTTTACGTACTTAGGTAGCGGCTGTATTAAAGCACTGAGTCAAGGTGAAGATCTTGCCTCGCGCTTACAGACTATTTTTGCCGGTGTTTCTGAAATAATTCTACAATTTAAGCCTGATATGTTTGCCATTGAACAAGTGTTTATGGCAAAAAATCCTGATTCAGCTTTAAAGTTGGGGCAAGCCAGAGGCGCTGCCATTGTTGCTGCGACTAACAGTGGCTTAACAATAGCGGAATATTCTGCCAGACAAATTAAACAGTCTGTTGTTGGTACGGGTGGCGCAGATAAAAGCCAAGTTCAGCATATGGTTAAAACTATTCTTAAATTACCGGGTACTCCACAAGCTGATGCTGCCGATGCGCTTGCTGTTGCTTTATGCCATGGTCATAGTTATGAAAGCTTAACAAAACTTACCGGCCAAGCAAAAAAAATTGTTCGTGGAAGGTTAAGATAAACGATTTTATGTAAACCTAACTTTACTGTATAAATATATAGTGTTATTATTTTGAACATGAATAACAACTCTTTGGTATGACACGTGATTGGTCGCTTATCTGGTATATTAGCTGAAAAATTCCCCCCTGAAGTTCTTATTGAATGCGCTGGCGTAGGCTACGAAGTTACTATGCCAATGACAAGCATTTATGCTTTGCCTGACATCAATGAAAAAGCAATTATTTATACTCATTTTGTTGTACGTGAAGATGCGCAATTATTATATGGTTTTGCAAATACCACTGAACGAAAACTCTTTCGTTTATTGATTAAAGTCAATGGTGTTGGTCCCAAGTTAGCTTTGGCTGTATTATCTGCGATGTCAGCCGATCAATTTGTAAGTTGTGTTAGACATGATGATCTTTCAGGCATCGTAAAAATACCAGGTGTAGGGAAAAAAACAGCTGAGCGTCTATTAATTGAAATGCGAGACAGGTTAAAAGATTGGCAAATGTCATCAACACCTGCAACAGATGCAATGCCTCTGCAATTAAATAATGAAGACACTTTTGTTAATTCTGTTAACGATAACGCTTATAATAGCAAAGGTGATGCGGCTAATGCCTTAATCTCATTAGGTTATAAACAGGCACAAGCAGATAAAGCGGTTAAACTTGTTTACATTGACGGTATGTCGAGTGAAGATATTATTCGACACGCTTTAAAGTCAATGTTGTAACTATTTAACTTATTGTTGTTTTATCCAATTTTCATCTGAAAAAACCGCGTGTTTCTTCTTTTCAATTGGCTCATACACCGTAAAGTTGAATAGTTACCTCAGTAAATTATAGATTAAGTTGTAACCTAACAAATGTTTAAAAGTAGGAATAAAAATGATCGAAGCGGATCGCTTAATTGAGCCAGTTGCTAGTATTGAAGATGAGGGAGTTGATCGGGCAATTCGTCCGAAAATGCTTCGTGATTACACTGGTCAAGCCAATGTTAAAGCGCAAATGGAAATCTTCATTTCTGCAGCAAAGAATCGTGAAGAGCCCCTCGATCACTTACTTATTTTTGGTCCGCCAGGGCTAGGAAAAACAACATTAGCTAATATCGTTGCTAATGAAATGGGCGTTAATATACGAACCACTTCAGGACCCGTACTTGAAAAAGCAGGCGACCTAGCGGCATTGTTAACGAACTTAGAAGAAAATGATATTTTATTTATTGATGAAATTCACCGTTTAAGCCCTATTGTCGAAGAAATATTGTATCCAGCAATGGAGGATTATCAATTAGATATTATGATTGGTGAAGGTCCCGCAGCTCGTTCAATAAAATTAGATTTACCGCCTTTTACCTTAATTGGTGCCACAACACGTGCTGGTGCCTTAACCTCACCTTTGAGAGACAGGTTCGGTATTGTGCAACGGTTAGAGTTTTACAATGTTGAAGATTTAACTACCATCGTAAAACGCTCAGCTCATTTTTTAAATTTAAGTCTTGATGAAGAGGGTGCTCGTGAAGTGGCTAAACGTTCTCGCGGTACTCCTCGCATAGCGAATAGATTATTACGAAGAGTTCGTGATTATGCTGATGTAAAAACCCATGGGTTAGTTAACAAAACAACAGCTGCCGCCGCTCTAGATATGTTAGAAGTTGATCATGAAGGCTTTGATATTATGGACAGAAAATTACTTCATGCCATTATTGATAAATTTATGGGTGGTCCAGTCGGACTTGATAATGTTGCGGCTGCCATAGGCGAAGAACGAGAAACGATTGAAGATGTGCTTGAGCCTTATCTCATTCAGCAAGGTTTTCTGCAACGCACCCCTCGAGGACGAATCGCTACTGACAGGGCTTATGATCATTTTTCTATCATTAGACCAAGCCAATAAAGTCATTTAGATTATCAGTAATACTCAATAAAAAAGTAAATTTAGTATTAGGTTTAGCTTAACTTAATAACGATTTATTCACTTCTTTTTTTCCATGCTTTTATCGCACTGTAACGCCATAAACCTTGAATGAAAAAATAACCAAGTATGGCAAAAGTAATCGCTAAAACCCCACAGCCTAATAAAAATGCAGGCCCAATGGTTGATAAACTGTCAACTACCCATTGCCAATTCGCCTCAAAAATAAATTCTTGTGTTGTTTCGCCTATTAACCATGAGCCAACAACATAGCAACCATAAAATATAACTGGCATGGTGAATGGGTTTGTGATCCACACCAAAGCAATTGAAATTGGTAAATTAGAATGCACTAATATAGCGACACCGGCAGCTAACACCATTTGGAATGGAACTGGAATAAAGGCAAAAAACAAACCAACAGCAAAAGCTTTCGCAACTGAATGACGATTCATGTGCCATAGGTGGGGGTTGTGTAATAAGTTACCAAAAATGCTCAGATGTTTATTGTCTTTAATACTTTGGCTGCTTGGCATAAAGCGCTTAATTGTTTTTTTTGGCATATACTTATTATTATCGTTAACTTTGTATTGAAACCAACGCTGTAAACATTATAGGAAATATTTCGTTCGCTATGGATTGGTGGCTAGCTAGTTTTTTTCTTGGTTCTATATTGTCACTATTTCTACCAATAGTGCCAGATCTTTTTGTGCTATTTTTACTTATTTTATTTTCTATCATTCTTTTTTCATACAAACCTTTACGTTTAAGCTCGGGTTTGTTTTTTGGCGCTAGTTGGATGTTGTGTAGTGCATTTAACTATCAACACCTCTGGCAAGACAATAACTTAAATTCATTGGAGCTGGCGTCTTCACCTTTATGGGTGCAAGGGCAAGTGAGTAGCTTACAATTTGCACCTGATGCTATTCAACTTCATCACGATAAAAAACTACTTCGTTTTAATATTGATGTCACTCACCTTAATTCCCAAAAGCTAAATACGAGTATAAAACTTCGATTAAGTTGGAAAAATGCTAACTTTATTGTACAGCAAGGACAAGTAGTTCAGTTAAAAGTTAAATTTAAACCTGCACATGGGTTAGCAAATATCGGTGGTTTTAGTTATCAAACATGGTTAAGGAGTCAACGCATTCTGGCAACAGGTTACGTTATTGAGGATAAAAGCAACCGTGTTTTACAGTCTGATAACTCAATCCGGCAACAGCTTTTTAATACTTATAACAATCTGTTACCACCAGATGATTTATCCCCTTTATTACTCGCGTTAGGCTTTGGCTCTCGAAGTGAGTTAAATCAAGAATTATGGCAAGTATTACAAAGAACAGGCACAGGACATCTTATTGCTATTTCAGGGTTACATATAGGTTTAGTCGCTAGCGGTAGTTATTTATTTTTTATGCTGTGTATTCGTTTATTACCATTAAACTATTGTAACCAATTAGCTTTTTTTCAAACACTTAATATTCGCTATGTTGCTATCACGTTAAGTCTGGGTGTTGGCATAGTGTATGGTTATTTAGCAGGGTATTCATTACCGACAATACGGGCGTTAATGATGTTAACTATTTATTGCTTTTCACGTGCGATAAAGGTACATCTTTCAATAAAGCGCTGGTTGCTACTGACACTGTTTTTATTAACACTAACAATGCCTTTTAGTTTATTTACAGCGAGTTTTTGGCTATCTGTTTATGCCGTGACTATTATTTTTATTACTATCTGGCGTTTTAAAAACATGCTCAATAACGGTAATACTGTTTGGCGGTTTGTTAAAGGCTTAATTATTATTCAATTAAGTTTAACGTTGATGTTATTACCGGTTAGTGCTGCTTTCTTTAAGCAAGTTTCTTTAGTTGCTTTGTTTGCAAATTTAGTCGCAGTGCCATGGATGAGTTTCGTTACTATTCCTCTGTGCCTACTATCTGTTTTAGTTGTCCCTTTTTCTGAATCATTCTCACAGTTTTTGATGGCGTGTTGTATCGATAGTCTACAGGTGCTATGGCACTTTTTGAGTTTTTTGTCACAACAAACACGGGCAGTTTTAAAGCTTTCAAATGTAAATACTCAATTGCTTATACTACTTGGGTTCATTAGTTTTATTTATATTTTTTTTAACTTACCCGTAATTACGAAAAGCATTCTTATTCGTCATCAAAAAATGGATAAAAAGTTGTCTATGTTGTTCATTGCTAGCTTTTGTTTATTTTTTACAGTGAGTATCAATAGTAGCAGTAGCAGTAGTAGAGAACAACAAGAAAACACCGAAACCGAATGGCAGTTAGTTATTTTTGATGTTGGTCAAGGGTTGTCTGTTTTGGTTCAACAAGGTTCTCATGGCATTTTATATGATACGGGGGCTGCATATCCTAGTGGGTTTACCATGGCTGATGCGGTTATTTTGCCATATTTACAACACTCTGGTTTAAAGCACTTAGACAAAATGATAATTAGCCATAGTGATAATGATCATGCGGGCGGTTTAACTGTAATACAGAACTCAATGGCTATAAATGAATTAATCTATAATGATAAATCTTCAAATAGCGCGACTTGTTTACAAGGAGAGTCATTTGTTTGGCAAAACTTACACTTTAACATGCTATGGCCGAAGCATCATGTTAGCAAAGATAATGATGACTCATGTGTAATTTTGATTTCTGATGGTAAACACAGTGTTTTACTTACCGGGGATATCTCAAAGAAAGTAGAAAAAGCATTAATGAAACAATACCCTAAACTGAGCCCTGATATTATAGTTGTTCCGCATCATGGCTCTAAAACCTCATCTAGCGAATTATTTCTATCTAAATTACAACCTACATTGGCTGTTGTGAGTGCTGGTTACCTAAACCGTTGGCATATGCCTGTTACTGAGGTGGTTAAGCGTTATCAACAGCACAATATTGAGCTATTAAATACTGCTGAATCGGGTCAAATTAAAGTGATTATGTCGGAGCAAGGTATGAGTATGCAAACATATTACCGTGATTTGTGGCCATTTTGGTTTGCTCATTAGTTATTACGATGAGAAAAGTTTGGTTGTTGGCAGTAATCACGTTAAAATCAAGCTATTGTAAACACATCATATGAAAATGAGTAATATTAGCCAATGGCAATACCTTCAGCAAAGCAGGAGTCAGCTACTGATTTATCTGCAACCACATGGCAAAATTTTAAACGACTGCTTTCTTATGCAAAACCTTATAAACTTGGTTTTGTAGCCGCTATCATCGGTATGCTTGGCTATGCCGCCATAGATGTTTATTTTCTCTCAAAATTACAACCGCTTATTGACGATGGTTTAGCTGGAGCGAACCCTGACTTTATGAAATGGGCACCGTTATTTGTTGTTGCGGCATTCATTTTTCGCGGGATTTTTCATTTTATTGCTAATTATTGTTTATCTTGGGTTGGTAATCATGTGGTTACCGATTTAAAGCAAAAACTATTTGAACATGTTATGTCAATGCCTGTTTCTTTCCATGATAAAGAGTCAACAGGTGGACTGATTTCTAAACTTACTTTTGATACAGAACAGGTCTTAAACTCGGTGAGTAAGTCAATTCTAGTTATTGTTCAACAAAGTGCCTTTGTTATTGGTTTAATTGGTTTGATGTTCTTTATTAGCTGGCAATTATCAGTTATTTTTCTACTGGTTACGCCATTAATTGCCATTATTGTCACCATTGTTTCAAAACGTTTTCGAAAGGTTAGTAAGAGCATTCAAGGGGCAATGGGCGAAGTCACTACGGCTGCTGAACAAACATTTAATGGTCATAAAGTTGTGATTACCTTTGGTGGACAGAAGCGAGAATTTGAACGCTTTGAAAATATTAATAAACGTAACCGCCAACAACGTATGAAGTTAACCGCAGCCAGAGCGGGTAGTGTGCCAGTTATTCAAATTATTGCTTCGTTTGCCCTAGCGTTTGTATTTTATGCTGTTAACTCTGAGAGTTTACGAGAGAGTATTTCTGCAGGTAGTTTTGTCAGTGTTATCACCTATATGGTTATGTTATTAAGACCGTTAAAAATGCTCACCAATGTTAATAGTGAATTTCAAAAAGGGATGGCAGCTTGTGTAAGTATTTTTGAAGTCTTAGATCAACAGACAGAGTCAGATAATGGCACAGTTGTTTTTGAAAAAGCAAAAGGTAACATTACCTTTAAAAATGTTGATTTTTCTTATGGTGGTGTTAGCGAAAAGATAGAAGATACCAAGTGGGCTTTAAATAACCTTTCGTTTGAATTAAAGCCGGGAGAAACGTTAGCGCTTGTAGGTCGATCGGGTAGCGGTAAATCAACTGCTAGTGCATTATTGTTGCGTTTTTATGATGCTAATCGAGGTGAAATATTAATTGATAACGTGAATATTGAGGAATATCAATTAAAGAGCTTACGAAATCAATTCGCTTATGTTTCTCAAGAAGTGGTGTTATTTAACGATACGTTAGCTAACAATATAGCTTACGGTAAGCCTGATGCTACTCACGAAGAGATTATTGCAGCAGCCAAAAGTGCTCATGTGATGGAGTTTGCTGAGCAAATGGAGTTTGGGCTAGAGACTAATCTTGGGGAGAACGGTGCTTTGCTTTCAGGTGGACAAAGACAGCGTGTAGCGATAGCACGTGCTTTATTATGTGATGCGCCATTTTTAATTTTAGATGAAGCCACCAGCGCTTTAGATACTGAATCTGAACGTCATATTCAAGATGCCCTACAAACTTTACAACAAAATAGAACTTCTATTGTTATTGCTCATCGTTTGTCGACCATTGAAAGTGCAGACAAAATTATCGTCATGGATCAAGGAGAGGTTATTGAGCAAGGGGATCATCAATCTTTACTTGCGCAAAAAGGTGCTTATGCCCAATTACATAACTTCCAATTTCAGTCGTAGTGTGTTTTTTGATGTTAAGGCGAGTATCGACGTATGCGATTGATTGAAAAGGTTTGGTTTGAGGGACATCAGGCAAAATGGTGGTTAGTACCTTTGTTACTGCCTTTCACCGTGATATTTTTCTTAATTAGCTCCATTCGGCGCTTTGCTTTTGGCCTTGGTTTATTAAAATCTTATCGGGTAAATAAACCCGTAATTGTTGTCGGTAACATCGGTGTTGGTGGTAACGGTAAAACTCCGGTTGTGATCTATTTAGTTGAACAGGCAAAAAAATTGGGTTTAAAACCGGGTGTTATTTCACGTGGTTATGGCGGAAAGACCGAAATTTACCCTTATTCATTATCAGAAAGTAGCACAACAGAAGAGGCAGGTGATGAGCCCATTCTTATCTTTAATCGTTGCCATGTGCCGGTTGTTGTTGGCAGTGATAGGGTCGCTACTGCACAAAAGCTAATTGAGCTAGGTTGCGATATTATTATCAGTGATGATGGCTTGCAGCATTATCGTCTACAACGCGATCTAGAAATAATCGTTGTTGACGGTAAACGTCTACATGGTAATGGATTACTATTACCGGCAGGGCCTTTACGAGAAGGATCGTGGCGTTTGAATAATGCTGATATTGTTATTTATAATGGCGAATTTGTAACCAGAGATAAATCATCATCAGTAATGCGCTTAGTTGCCACAAAATTGCGTCATATAGCAACAGATGAAGAGATAAGCTTAAGCGATTTTATAACCAATAATGCTAGGGTAAATGCCATTGCTGGTATTGGCTCACCACAACGCTTTTTTGATACCTTAGAAACGTTAGATTTCAATTTAGCAAAGCAACAAGGTTTTGTAGATCATAAGAATTTTAGCCTTGATGACTTTAATCAATTTAAAGATGATTTACCGCTATTAATGACAGAGAAAGATGCGGTAAAATGTAAAGAATTCGCACAAGATAACTGGTGGTATTTACCTGTAGATGCCCAGTTTTCCGAGCAAGATGAGCAAGTAATACTACAAAATATTAAGCAGATAATACTGTAAATACTACATTAGAATTAAGAGAATTATAAAATGGCCTTCGATACAAAATTAATGGAAATATTGGCTTGCCCAGTGTGTAAAGGTAAGCTTGAATACGATAAATCGCAGCAAGAGCTTGTGTGCAAATTTGATAAGTTAGCTTATGCAATAGATAAAGATATTCCTGTGCTTTTAGAAAATGAAGCACGTCGCATACCTTTTGATGAAGAAACAGCAAAATAGGGATCATTAAGATATGACAGATGCTACTTTGGCTAATACAGAAACTTCTTTTGTTGTTGTTATTCCTGCTCGTTATCAATCTACTCGGTTACCGGGAAAAGTGTTAGCGGATATTGGCGGCAAACCAATGATCCAATGGGTTGTTGAAAAAGCCCAACTTAGCGGTGCAAACAAAGTTATTGTCGCCACCGATAATGATGAAGTAGAAAGCATTGTTAAAGCTTTTGGTGGTGAAGTGTGTAAAACGCGTGCTGATCATCAGTCGGGTACCGAACGTTTAGCTGAAGTAATGGAAAAGTATCAGTTTAATGATGATGAGATCATTGTTAACGTTCAAGGAGATGAACCGTTTATTCCACCAGAAAATATTGCGCAAGTAGCAAGTAATTTAGCTCATCAGCATGTAGATGCTACTGATGATGTTTCTCGTGATATTGTCAATCGCGGACGTAAAATTTCTCGTATGTCAACGTTAGCCATTAATATTGATTCAGTGGAAGAAGCATTTAACGCAAATGCAGTGAAAGTGATAACTGATAAAGATGGTTACGCGCTTTACTTTAGTCGAGCGACAATTCCTTATGATCGTAATCGTTTTCTGAATAATAGCGACATAAAAGATATCGGTGAATTTTATCTCCGTCATGTCGGTATATATGCTTATCGCGCAGGTTTTATAAAAGATTATGTTAATTGGCCAGCGAGCCAATTAGAACACGTTGAAGCGCTTGAACAATTGCGAGTGCTTTACCAAGGTGAGAATATCCATGTTGCTGTAGCAAAAGCTAATGTACCTGTGGAAGGGGTAGATACACCAGAAGATTTAGCGAAAGCTAGAGCTTACGCGGCAAGTTTGTAAGTATTATAAATTTGGCAATTCATCACGGGTATAGCTAATAAATGAAGCCATCAGTTTAATCATCTTGGTGTTGATTTAATTCAAATCATTGCCGAAATTAAGCAAGTCTTTATAAAGTTATTACCCTATGAGTGTTAAAAAAGATTAAAACACCTTAGAGATTATTATGTTTACCTTAGATTTAAATCAAATGAGCCAGAATGAGTTTTTAACAAAATACTGGCAAAAAAAACCTGTTGTGATCAAACAAGGCTTTAAAAACTTTATTGATCCAATTTGCCCTGATGAATTAGCGGGCTTAGCTATGGAAGAAACCGTAGAGTCGCGTTTGGTTTATAAAAAAGGGGAAGATTGGCAAGCAGATTTTGGTCCATTCGAAAAATATGAACATCTTGGCGATAGTAACTGGTCATTAGTAGTACAGGCATTAGACAACTTTAGTGAAGAAGCGGCAGAAATAATTGAGCCTTTTCGATTTATTCCTCATTGGCGATTAGATGATTTAATGGCGAGTTTTGCCACCGCTGGTGGTGGTGTTGGTCCTCACGTTGATAATTATGATGTCTTTATTTGTCAAGGCTCAGGTAAGCGTCATTGGCGTGTAGGTGCTAATACTAAACAGAATGAAGTCATTGCTCATGAAGCACTTTTACATGTTGAGCCATTTGAAGCAATTATTGATGTTGAATTACACCCGGGAGATATCCTTTATATTCCTCCAGGTTTCCCTCATGAAGGCATTGCATTAGAGCCATCAATGAGCTTTTCTGTTGGTTTTCGTGCCAATTCTACTGTGAGCCTACTTAGTGCGCTTGCTGATCACCTAATTGATAATGAATTAGGTACAGAGCTACTTGAAGACGGCGATCGTCAAGCGATAACTCATAGCGGTGAAATTACTAATAACGATTACCAGAGCATTAAAAGCCAGTTAACTAACTTACTAGAAAATGAAGAGGTATTTAAAAGTTTTGTTGGTAAATTTTTAACAAATGCAAAACATGAATTAGATTTGATGCCAAGCGATGAGCCGTTTGAATATGATGAAGTATCACAGTTACTCACTATTCATGGTATTAAGCGTTTAGGTGGACTTAGAGCTTTTTATTTTGAAGATACAATTAGTGAGGGCTTTTTTTATCTTAATGGTGAGCAACTTCAATGCTCAAAAGGTATTGTTCCTGTCATTAAATTATTATGTGATCAATCTGTACTTTGGCCTGATGACCTAGCACCCTGGTGTGATAATGAGGAATTTCTTCCATTAATGGTAGCACTACTTGATCAGGGCTTTTGGTTTTGGGTTGAGGCAAGTGAATAACAAATGCGTTTAGACAAGTTTATTTGTAAAAGCACAGAATTAACGCGAAGTGAAGCAAAAAAGTTACTTAAAAGTGGTGAAGTGCGCGTAAATGGTGAAGTTGCTAAAAATCCTGCTATGCAGGTGCATGAAAATAATAGCATTGATATTGATGGTCAACCGTTAACAGCCCGGCAATCTCGTTATTTTATGCTACACAAAGTCCCCGATACTATTTGCTCAAATGTGGATGAAGTTTACCCATCGGTTTTACATTGTTTAGAGGTTGATAAAGCCTTTGATTTGCACATTGCAGGCCGATTGGACGCTGACACCACCGGGTTGGTGTTAATTACTGATGATGGACGATGGTCACACAATGTAATTTCACCGAAAAAAGAGTGTCAAAAAGTTTATCGTGTTTGGCTTAGAACCCCAATCACATTAGAAAAATCCATTGCACTTATTGAACAGTTTTCTCAAGGTATACAATTACAAGGTGAGTCGTCTTTAACTAAGCCTGCGATTTTGTCATTAGTTACCGATACCGGTGTTGATAATGAAGTATTGTTAACGATAACTGAAGGAAAATATCATCAGGTAAAACGTATGTTTGCTGCGGTAGGTAATAGAGTTATTGGTTTACATAGAGAAGAAATTGGTACGCTTAAGTTAGCCGATTTAGCGCCAGGTGAATGGCGTGAATTAACAGAAGAAGAAGTCGCACTGTTCAGTTAAGCATTTATCACTTAACTAATGCTGAAGGACGAGATAAGTTACAGTTCTTAAATGTAGTGATGGGTAATAGCTTAATTTTTTATTAAGTTATTACCCATTAAAACGTTACATAGTTTGGTGAGATAAGCTATCAGAGATATTCTAATTATATGAAGTTAATAACTTATTAACTTTTATTTACCGCATTAAATTTAGCTAATTGCTCTTCTGTTGCAGGTAGTTGGTGTTTTTCTTTCCACTCAGTATAAGGCATGCCGTAAACTTGCTCACGGGCTGTATCAATATCAACAGTAACTCCTAGCTTTTCAGCTTCCGCGACCGTCCATTTACTGAAACAATTTCGACAAAAGCCTGCTAGGTTCATTAGTTCTATATTTTGCACATCTTTACGGTTATCTAAATGAGCTAATAAACGACGAAAAACGGCTGCTTGAATTTCTATTTCTTTATTCATGGTTATCCTTTTTAATAACATCTTCTTTTTTCTTTTTTCGAATACTAAGGCCGAGTTCTTGTCCTCTATATTTTGCATAATAACTACAGCCTAAAAACATAGTGGTAGCAAAAATCAACTCTAATAGCGCCCAAATTCTGTCGGCAGGTAATACCCATAATGTAGTTAAACTATGTAAAAAGTAAATTAGTACAATAAAGTTTGACCAAGCAAAGGTGTATGGGTTGCCCTGTATTATTCCTTTTAACGGAAACAGTAAAGGCACTACAAAGAGTAATAAGGTTGTTGTAGTACTTAAACCTTCGCTAGGTGATAGTACTAATAACCATAAAGGCATGTAGAAAAGTAATGAAAAATAGCCAATAAGCGCCATTTTTTTATAATTGTTGGTGGATAATTTTTGTTTACTCATTTGTTGTTTATCACCTATTAAATTAGCACAAAGCCAATACGTTTTCTGGTGGACGGCCAATAATGGCTCGTTTACCATCACTAACAATAGGACGCTCAATCAGTTTAGGCGTATTTTCCATTGCTTCAATTAGTTGTTCATCGGTTGCAATCGCTAAATTTTGTTCTTTGAATTCAGCTTCTTTTACTCGCATCATGTCGGTAGGTTTACATGAAAGAAGCGATAAAAGTTGTTCAATTTCCACTCGGGTTAATGGTTGTTTAAGGTATTCAACAACGGTCACTTCTTTAGTTGAGTTTTGCTTGATTAATTCAAGTGTTTGACGACTTTTAGAACATCTTGGGTTGTGGTAAATAGTTAACATAAGTTTGTTTCTTTTCGTTAAGTGTAATAATTAATGGTAAATAAATAGGTTTGGCTATAAGCGTTTTAACCTATTTTCTTGCTCTTGAAATTGCAAAATGCGTGCTTTAATACGTTTTTGTAGTAATGGCTGCTCATCTACTAAGTTATAGCTAGTTTGTAATTCATCAACGGCTTTACTATAGGCACCTAGCAAAGCTAATACTTCTGCTTTAGCGGTATGCATTAATCCTTTTTTATCCTGCTTTTGATAAACGGTGGTTAATATATCATAGGCAATGAAGTTATCTGGATTCACTAGTAAAAAATCTTGCAACACTATTTCTGCTTGTTCATATTTTTTTGCGCTTAATAACGCGTTACCATGATTTAGGCTGATGACTTGATTATTAGGCATATATAAGGCTAAATTTTCTAACATCGTTATTGCCTTATCATATTCTTCTAATGCTATATAAACATCGGTAAGGACATCGATATAAAACAGGTTGTGTGTTTCCTGTATCTTTAAATTTTCAAGTATTTTTTTAGCTGAATGATATTGTTTATCTTCAAAATAAGCTATCGCTAAACCGTATTCAGCAGCGGCTTTTATTATATATTTTTTATCACGTAATTGTTGTGTGAAGTTTCTTATATTATCTTTAGCATTACCTTGATAACGAGCCTTAATTCGAGCTTTAGCCAGTTCAAATTGTAAACTAGGGGCTAATTTTCTAATAGGAAAGTTGTGAGCGCGTTGTCTCGCATCGGCGATACGCGATTCTGGTAAAGGGTGAGTTAATAACATTGCCGGAGGTTTACTTGCATAGCGATACTTTTCTGACATTTTGCTAAAAAAACTTGGCGCCCCTTGAGGATCAAAGTTACTGTTTGCTAGTAGCGCAATGCCAACTCTATCTGCTTCTTTTTCATTGCCTCGGGTATAGTTGATGCTTGCTTGTTGAGATGCAGCCATGGAAGCACTTAATGCAGCCATGCCAGCAGTAGGGTTTACTAATGCAATTAAAATACCCGATACCATGCCTGCCATTGATAATGCTTGGCTGTTAATTTGGGATTCCAATCGACGCGCTAAATGACGTTGAGTTACATGAGAAATTTCATGGGCTATAACCGAAGCAAGTTCACTTTCGTTATCTGCTGTGGTCAATAAACCAGTATGAATACCAACATGACCACCAAAAAAAGCAAAGGCGTTGAGTTCATTATTATTAACTAAAAAAAACTTAAAACCGTAATTAACATCTTGGGCATTTTTAACTAATTGATTACCTAAATGATTAATGTATTCAATTAATACTGGATCTTGAATGAGTGGTTGGCTTGACCGTAATTGACGCATCATGGCTTGGCCTAGTTGTCTTTCTTTTTCTAAAGAAAGCACGCTAACACCTGAAATGCCTATTTCAGGTAGTTTATTTTTATCATTGGCTTCAACCTTAAAATGGCTAGCGCTGGCAATCATTATTGTTAATGCACAAGCAAGAAATAATGGCTTAATAGTAAACAATACGGTTTCCTGTTATTAAATAATTTGGATGAATAAAATAGAGGTTAAAAGAAGATGAAAATAAACGGTTAATTTTCATCAGCTCTTTGAATGGCGTCACTATTTAGTATATTACCATTTCTTCGAGTTATTTCTTGATAGAATTGGGCAATGTTATATCCTTCGACCTCAACAATCTCAAAAGATTCGCATAAAATGTTAATTAATTTTTCAACCAAGTTATTAGCAAATTTAATTAATGCTATGTCTGCTTCATCGCCATTTTGGTATGTAAAAATAGAAAAAGCAACTAAGCTATTAATTCTAAAAAGCATGCGCATGCTCTCTGGTAACCATGTTTGAAAAGGGCTAGTGTCTTCTCCCACTAATCGATGGTTAATTCGCTCACCATTAACAATAGGATAACAGTGTAATTCATAACCCATGTCATTATATTCATGACATAGCATTAACTTAGGTTTAACTTTTACCTGTATATAGCCATCACTATCTCGATAACCATTGAGTGCGGATAAATTCCATGTGTTGCGATCTAAAATGGTTTTATAGTTACTATCAAAACCATGAGATAGAATACCATTCAATTCACTTAAGGATGATGAAACCATATGATAAATAGCAGGGATTTCGCCCCAATTTAACTTTTTTTTCAGCGCGTTAATCTCTTTTAAATTTGGGCCTTTGGCTACGCTACTCATTTAGTTTTATTTCCCACTATTTTAATGACAGTACTTAAGATAATATGTCAGCGATAATTGTCTCAGATTACTTTATTAAAAAAAAGTTATATAGGTAAAGAAGTTTAAAATGATCTTTGAATATGATGCTAGCGGTGAAAAATGTCCTTTACCACTGGTTAATTTACGGTTGCTTTTAAAAAAAATGCAGCAAGGTGATGTTTGCATTTTAACCATTACAGACAAAGGTTCAATTGAAGATATTCCCAAGCTGCTGAGTAAGCTCGGTTATCGTTATAACCAAAGTCTTATTGACAATGGTAGGGTAAGAATTACTCTAACAAGTAAATAATACTTATTACAAATTAGAATAGGATAAATATGTTTAAGTTGTTCCGCAACTGGTACACACGTAAGTTCTCTGATCCTCACGCGGTGACACTTGTATTGATCTTGGCTTGCTCATTTATATTTATTGCCTTGTTTAGTCAATTACTGATGCCAGTGTTAGTTGCTTTGGCTATTGCATTTTTATTAGATTTACCTGTCAATAAAATGTCAAATCTGAATTTATCTCGAACGGGGGCTACAGCGATCGTTGTTGGCCTTTTTGTTGGACTGTCTTTAATTTCAATGTTGGGGTTATTACCGATTATTTGGAAACAAAGTAGTAACTTGTTACAAGAATTTCCCAATATGCTCTCCCAAGGCCAACAATATTTATTAACGTTACCAGAACAATATCCTGATATTATTCAGGCATCTCAAATTGAAACATTCATTGCTGCGATTAAAGAAAAACTTCTTGAATGGGGAGAGTTAGCGCTGACGGCCTCTTTAAATTCTATCTCTGATCTAGTGGCTTTAATGATTTACCTTATTTTAGTGCCATTAATGGTTTTTTTCTTTCTCAAAGATAAACGTGACTTGTTGGATAGTGTGACGATCTTTTTTCCAAAAGAGCGCCGTATGGCCACGCAAGTTGGTAAAGAAATGAATCAGCAAATAATGAATTATATTCGTGGTAAAGTGATTGAAATTTTAATTGTTGGTATTTCTACCACCGTCGCTTTTATTTTATTAGATTTACAATATGCCGTGTTATTAGGACTGTTGGTTGGTTTGTCAGTTTTAGTACCTTATGTTGGGGCTACCGTAGTCACTATTCCTGTATTATTAGTAGCTTTATTTCAATTTGGCTATAGTAGCGAGTTTGGTTATGTGATGTTAGCGTATGGTGTCATTCAGGCATTAGATGGTAATGTTATTGTCCCGTTATTATTTTCAGAGGCAGTGAACTTACATCCAGTCACTATTATTATCGCGGTTATATTTTTTGGTGGTTTATGGGGCTTTTGGGGGGTGTTTTTTGCGATTCCATTAGCGACGTTAGTCAAGGCAGTTTTTAATGCGTGGACAACGACGACTACACAGATAGAACAAAAAGCGTAACCATAACTCATCACATAATTTTCGCTAGCTATATACACTAGAACGGTAAATTTAAGCGTTTATTTACCGTTCTGAATTACATTGTTTCGTCATTTTATTTATCACATTAAGTACGACATCATGATGCTCATTGACCCGGTGGATGCAGTTTATAAGGCGTTGGGTGTTCAGTAAATGATGGATTAATTTACCAACTAAGGAATCAGCGACTGCAGAGGAATAAATCGCTAATTACTTAGTTCATATGTATAAATGGAAAGCTCACCGGTTTTGTTACAGGGGCTAAGTTACTCAGCTAGTCCTTAGGAGTCACTACTATTTAAGTAGTCCAATACGACCTCATGGTGATCTTTGGTTTTGAACTTGTTAAATACATGCTCAATATCACCTGTCTCATTGATTAGAAAGCTTGTCCTAACCACTCCCATATTCTCTCTGCCCATGAACTTCTTAAGTTGCCAAACACCGTACTTTTCACAAACAGCGTGTTCTTCATCGGCCAGCAAAGTGAAGTTAAGCTCTTGCTTGTTGATAAAGTTAGTTAACTTTTTAGGCGTATCTGGGCTTAAACCTAGAACAACAACATTGTGGGCATCTAGTTCAGCTTTATAGTCACGGAGTCCTTGAGCTTGAATAGTGCAACCTGGGGTTGAAGCGCGTGGATAGAAGTAGATCAGTACTTTATTTCCTTGCAGCTCAGAGAGCGTAACTGGATTATTGTCTTGGTCATTTAGGGTAAATGATGGTGCTTGATCACCAACGGTTAGAGTATTCATATATATCCTTTTTATTATAATTCAGTCATTAATTAAATATTATGATGGGTACTTTCTTTAATACAACCTTGAATGTCAATTTGTTCACATAATTGAAAAAAATCATTTTCGATATCAGTAATACTGATTTTTTCAGTAAGTGCAAATGAAATACTAGTACTCATATTATTTGTTTTTGGATCAATTTCAGATGTTAATGATGAGATGTCAATTTTTCGATTGGAAAAAAAAGCAGTCATGGATGAAAGAATACCCGGTTGATCTATTCCAGTACAGTCAGCTTGATAATGCTCGACTAAGTTATATTTTCTATGGCCAGAAGTACGCTTCATCATTGTGATTAAATCAAGGTTGTGTGCAACCATTGGAAGTCTTACTTCAAGTTTATTAATCGCGCGATTGTCACCATTTAATAACATGATAAAAGTAAACTCTAACCCGAATATCGCCATTCTACTATCAGATATATTACAACCACATTCACTTGCTAATTTAGTTAACTCGCTAACACAGCCTGTTCTATCAGAGCCCATTGCCGTTAGCACTAAATATTGGGACATTAAAACGCCTAAGTTGATGAGAAAGCGATATTATAACGCATACACACGATAAAAAAAATTCGAATAACTTGTGTTTGCAAAAACAGGCAAGTACCATGGTGCGCTAATATTAGGTATCGTACGGAACCAAATTGAATTTGTGTCATCAAATGAATACCAACTTTGTAAATAGTTTTTCTCAGGAGTCTTAATGAGTCGTCAATTGTTTTATTTTTCTGTGCTTAGTTTAGCATTATCGGGCTGTAGTAGTGTTGATAGTAAACGTGCAGAGGGAGATTTTGATTATGCAAAAAAGCAAGAGCATAAAGCGTTTATCGTACCCCAAAATTTAGATAAACCAGCACAGAATAATGAGTTTCTAATTACGGATAAAATAAACAATAAAGGCGCTATCGGCGAGAAGATGGATATAAGAGCGCCATCTTTAGTTTTACCTATTGCAGCATCTTCTCGTGTTATTAGTGATACTCATGAAGCCATAATTTGGTTTGATAAAACACTTGAAGATAAAAATTTGTTAGCTTTCATACAAAATGCTTTTTTTAGCCAACTTCAGTCTGATGATGTTACCTATGAGCTTGTTGAATCATCAACGCAAGATGAAGCAGGCAGTAAACGTCAGAGTAAAAGCGAGATTTATGAGTCAGATTGGTATCATAATGAACTAGAAACTGGTTGGTTATTTAAAGATATTGAATCAACAACAAGTTATCGTTTTCGTTATGAGTTTTTTCTTAAGCCTCACGGGCGAAGCTTATCTTTGCAAGTTTCTTTAATTGATTATTTAAAAACTGATAATGATGGCGGCAGTAGAACTATTGATCCGATCGATCAACAACGTGCTGAAATGTTAATGCTAAATGAAGTTGTTGCTCAAGTAGATTACAGTTATCGTTTGCAACAACGAGAAAACCGTTTGCAGCGCGCTAATCAACAATTAGTTACTCTTGGCGAAAATAAAGAAGCAGAGCCGGCTTATATTGTTGAAATGGGCTTAGATAATCTTTGGGATAATATGCCTGTTTTCTTCGAAAAACATGGTTTTACCGTTAATGACTTAAACGAGACTAATAAAATTTACTATGTGGATTTTTCTAAACCTGAAACAAGTATTTGGGATAGTATTTGGGGTGATACACCACCTGTAATTGAAGTGAGTGATGCGAAGTATCAATTTGTGCTTGCTCCAGTTAATGATAATACTCAACAAACGTCAGTCAGTATATATGATAGTGAAGGTGAGCCTTTACCGCTAGAAACGTTAGAGCTAGTTTTCCCAGTAATGAAAGATGGTTTATCTTTTAAACATTTCTATTAATATATAAATGATAAATTGACAATGAAAACGCCGATTATTCGGCGTTTTTTGTATCTGAGTTAAAAGTAAAGATACTACTTTTTAAGCTTTGCTTGGTCTATTGTAGACATTTTATGATCTGTTTGATGGCTTCTTGGCAGCGTTTCTTCCAGATCATTTAAATTCTTCTTACGCATTCTTTGATTAGTATTTTTTTGAAATGTACTAAAATTACCTACAATTATTACAATGGCAATGGTAATCATGACATAAGCTATCCAGTTATCCATGAGTTTTCCTATTTCGTTTTATAGTGTATTGAGTTTCTAATACTTTTAAGTTTTTGAAATCTTGTTGCTTATATTATTAATGTAGCGATTTGCTATGTAGGATAAATTATCAATAATTATCATTTTACCCTCAATATTTGTGTTCATTAAACATGTTTTAAATTTTTCTACGTTGAATGTGGATTGATACTGGTGGGCAAGTGGTGCAAAAGATAAATGCCATGGTTCTTCGGCTACGCCACCTCGATAACAATCATAGGGTAAATAAAAATCAAACTCTTCAGCGTGTTCAGTAAGCCAATGGGATAGTCTTTCCAAAGGGCCTGATGTTTGATATTCCCAAGGTTCAAGTTTCAAGGAAGTACCAGGCGCTAATAAATTTGGAGCGTATACATCAATATCGCAACCCCAGTGATGGCGACTCGCGCCTGGCAGAGCAGAAAAAAGTAAAATGGCCTCTATGATTTGCCTGTCGGATAAACAGCTTATATCAACTGTGTCACCGTTAGCATTTTTTATGGCTGTTTTACCGGTAAATTTGTTGTTCCAGATGAGTAACTGTCGTTCAAATGAGCGAAAACCACTGGCAATTTTTATTTCTATACCTACTTTTTCTGCACTTTTTTTGAGTGCTTTAAACGCAGTACGCATTTGCTGGTGAATGCCAACTTGTGCTTTTGGTGATGCTTTACCAGCTTTTATCGAATTTTCATTAGTTAAATAATGAATGTGTTGATCGGTTAATCCCAGTAATTGTTTATCTACATCACCAGAAATTATCACATTATTTGTTGGTATTATCATTCGTGTTTCTACTTGTTTAAAGAAGAACTTCTTTTAAACAAGCATAGTAAATATCGCATAGTTTATCTAAGTCATCACAAGAAACTGATTCGTTCACTTGATGTATGGTGGCATTACATGGGCCTAATTCGATAACTTTTGCGCCCGTTGGTGCAATAAAACGTCCATCTGATGTACCCCCAGAAGTAGACAATACAGGAGGCGTGCCTGTTACTGAAGTTACAGCTTGGCTTACCGATGTTAAAAAATCACCTTTTTCATTGTTTAATTCAGTGATAAAGGGCTTACCATTAAATGTCCATTTAATGTCATAGTTCAGTTGATGCTTGTTTAAAATAGACTCTACTTGTTCAACAATGATTTGATCAGTTAGCTCTGTACTATATCGTAAATTAAACAAAGCCGTTAAATGTCCTGGAACAACGTTGGTAGCACCTGTACCTGAATTGATATTTGATAGTTGAAAGCTGGTTGCTGGGAAATAATCATTGCCATTATCCCAATGATATTGGCTTAATTCTGTTAATGCTGGCATTGCAATATGAATAGGGTTTTCTACATGTTCAGGATAGGCTACATGTCCCTGTTTTCCTATGATATCGACATCAGCAGAAATAGAGCCACGTCGACCATTTTTAATTACATCACCAACAGTATTTGTACTTGAAGGCTCACCCACAATACAATAAGTTATTTTTTCATTACGTGCTTCTAAAGTATCAATTACTCGGGTTGTGCCGTTAATAAATGGACCTTCTTCATCACTTGTTATCAAGTAAGTAATGGCACCATTATACGATGGATAATCCTCTACAAAGCGTTCGGTAGCTACAATCATTGCGGCAAGACTGCCTTTCATATCGGCAGTACCTCTGCCATAGAGCATACCGTCAATTATTGTAGGTTCAAAAGGAGGAGTATTCCATAACTCTAAATTCCCAGGTGGTACAACATCCGTATGACCCGCAAAGCAAAAGACAACACCATCAGACGTTTTCCCGCCGTTACGGCGTGACCATAAATTGGTTGTATCTTCAAAAATCATCGTTTCATTAATAAACCCAAGTTTATCCAAACGCTCTTTTATAAGGTGTTGGCAGCCAGCATCTTCCGGTGTAACTGATGGGCGAGAGATTAAGTCTATGGCTAGTTTTATTACATTGCTTGTTGGGTTTTGCATGTGAACTCTTTGTTTTTATTATAGGAAATTAGTGCTATTTTTATTGAAAAATATCTTGGTATTGTTCAGCTTTAAAGCCTAAGTGCAGTTGTTGAATATTTTCAGAAGTCTCAGTATCAATGATCAGTAAAGGACGTTTTAATAAAGTTGGTTGAGCCATAACTTGTTCGAATGCGATTTCATTAGTTAAGTTGTTTTTTATATCATCGCTTAAATTTCTATAAGTAGTACTTCGTTTGTTAAGTAGTGTGCTCCAGTCATTTAACTCGACGAATTGCGTTAATAATTCATTGGTTAATGGACGCTTCTTAAAGTCAAAAAAATAAAAATCAATGTTATTTGCTGTAAGCCACTTTTGCGCTTTTTTTACTGTGTCGCAATTATTTATGCCATATAAAGTCGTTTTTTTAGTCATTGTTTTTTCTCAGGAGAGTAAAAATACATTATTGTAAAGTGTGGAAAGTAAAGAAAGAGCTACTATAACGATTTTTATCAATTAACTCTAGGGAAGGTGAAAATATAAGAAATGAAATGATATCCACAAAAGCTGTGGATATCACTGTGAGTAATCATTGGGTCTCTTATTAACTTTATGTTTTTAATGGTTATTTGTTGGTGTATGAAATTTAGCAGTTTGTCTTTTTTATTGTCGTTAATTATTACATTGTGGTATTTCAGAGCTAAATATTCATGATGTGATGAGAAGTTTACCCGATATTCTATTGGTTAGAATTTATAGGTAAGCTTTTTTAAGTATGCTTTGATGGAAAACCGTATTTAAATTTACAATTTACGCAATTTTTTAAATACTTGTTCGTAGGAACTCCTTCTTTAAAGTTTGTAGTAATTTGTTAAGGCGCTAGTTTTATATGGTTTGCTATGAGGCCTTTACCTGTGGTATTAAATATTATGAGATAACAATTTCTTACAAGGTTGTTATCGTAAATTTTACCTATCTCTTTTGCTATTCAGAGCTAGGTGCTATAGTAGGTATAAGGCTTTGTGGGTGAAATTTATGAATTTATCTGTAGTACAAGTTATTAAACTAGGGCAGCAATATATTAACTTTTGGCCAGAAAGGTCAGAATTATCACGTTATTTTTCTGAGTATATGGAAGTACAAAGTGCTCGCTTTGTTTGCCGATATTTCCCTGCTTTAGCAATATTTATTTTTATTTTACAGCTTTATTTTTCATCAGGTTTTTTTCTTGGCTCAGGCAGCATCAGTAATATTTTAAATGCATTACCTCAAGCGTTGATGTTTTTCTTACTTTTATTATCTATACCTGTTCAAGCGTTAGTTGTTTTAGGGGTTAAAGCGGATAAGTTTTTACCTCCCTCATTAGCTTCTTGGTATCGCAACGGTATAGAAAAAGCTAAAGAGCAGGGCAGAGATAATAAACTCAAAAACTTAACGATTTATAAACCTAGATACATTGATTTAGCACAATTGTTACAGCTAACTTATGCCTCTAGAAATCCACAGTAGAACTACTACTTTAAATCTAATGACAGATTGTTTTTTTATTTTCTATAAAGCCTTAAAATAAAATCTGCCTGACAGGTAAATTTACTCATTGATTTAATTTTCTCTATTAACTCTTTTGATGCTTTAAATGCGAAAGGTGTCATGGCTAATAAATTTAGTACATCATCACTCTGTTTAAAGTTCATTGAGTAAGTTAACTTTTGTTCTTCAACGAGGGGTAAATTATTAATTGGAGTTTTAGATATATCGTGCTTATTTGCTTGTTGATAAATCAATTCTTTCAATTCAAATAAATGTTGCTCAGCGGGAGTTACTGTCAATAAGTACCCATTTTTTTGCAAAATCCGAGTGAATTCATTTTCTAAAATAGGGGCATACACTGATATTAACCAGCCAAAGTAGTCATCTCTAAAACTCAATTTAGATAAAGTCCCGACACTAAAATGGCAGTTTTGATAACGTTTTGCGGCAATCTTTATTGTGTCTTTCGATATATCAACACCATAAATTTGATTTTTAGCCGTTTTATGTTGATGTGTATAAAATCCCTCACCACAACCTGCATCAAGTAATGGCGCATCACTTTGTCCATATTGCTGATACAGTTCAAGCATTTTATCAACCAAGGGTTGATAAAAACCTTTATCAAGGAAAGCGCGTCTAGCAATAACCATTTCTTTATTATCACCGGGGACTTTTGAATGTTTAAATTGTACAGGTAATAAATTTACATAGCCTTGTTTAGCTTGATCGAACTTATGATTGTTACAACAGCCATAAGTTTTGTCAGCAAGCGTTAATGCTTGCTGACAAAGTGGACAAAGGTAATTAGCGGGTATCAATGACATAGGTTTATCTTACTAGGAGGCAGAAAATGTTGACCAAATTGGCGCGTGATCAGATGGCTTTTCTATTCCTCTAAGCTCATAATCTATATCGGACTCGATACATTGTTCACTTAATGTTTTCGTTGCTAAAACAACATCAATGCGTAAGCCACGGTTATCATCAAAGCCACGAGAACGATAATCAAACCATGAGTAACGTTCAGTCCTTGTTGGGTGAAGTTGGCGGAAAGTGTCAATAAACCCCCAATCCATCAATGTTTTTAGCCACTCACGCTCTTCTATTTGAAATGAACATTTTCCTGTTTTTAACCAACGTTTGCGGTTAACTTCGCCAATACCAATATCTAAATCAAGTGGAGAGATATTAATATCTCCCATCACAACCATTTGCTCATCGTTAGTATGATGCTTATTTAAATAAGTCATCAAATCTTGATAAAATTTACGCTTATATGGGTATTTTGTTTCATGGGAAATATTCTCGCCTTGTGGAAAATAACCATTAAGCACGGTGATTTTTTCACCTTTGCTATCAGTTGTTTCTACCATGATCATGCGACGTTGCGCTTCATCATCGTCAGTTGGGAAGCCATATTGTACTTTTACCGCTTCTTTTTTGCATAACATAGCCACGCCATAATGCGCTTTTTGTCCATGAAAATAAACGTGATAGCCCATAGCTTCAACGGCTTCTAAGGGGAATACTTCATTATGTACTTTAATTTCTTGTAAACCGATAATATCAGGCTGATGTTTATCTATAATCGCTTGTAATTGGTGAAGACGAGCACGAAGGCCATTGATGTTAAAACTAATGATTTTCATATTTTTTAAGTACTGAAGTAAAAGATTATTGAGATTTTGCGTGTTTGCTAACTGACTCGCAAGTTGTTTTTATTAAATTTTTAATTTTACCTGCTATTAGGGAGTACTGAGCTTACCCGGTTGGTTTACGTCAACAAAAAAGGCAACTCAATGCAATTATGAGCTGCCTTTAATTAATAGAAGACTCGTAATAAACTCATACAGGTTTATTTAGACTCTTTTTTTACTTTTTTAGCTTTTTTCTCAGTGGTTTTTTTAGCTGTCTTTTTATAGGAAGCAGACTTGGCTTTTGCGTCTGATTTTTTACTATCCGCTTTTGACTTAGCACTGCTAGCTTTGGCTTTTGCGTCTAATTTTTTACTATCCGCTTTTGACTTAGCGCTGTTAGCTTTAGCTTTTGCGTCTGATTTTTTACTAACCGCTTTTGATTTACCTGGTAATGCTCGGCAATGTGCTTTGGTTTTAACACCGTTCTTGTTTACCGATGATTTACGCCAAGTACACTCGCTGCTTTTTGAAGAACACATTGAGCTACTCAAGTTTGAACATTGACTCGCTGCATTTGCCGAACTCGTAACACTGATGCCCACAATAGCAACCAATGTAGCTAATATCCTATTAAATTCAATCATTCTATCTCCTTAAATCACTTACTCTTTAGCACCACAAAATCACAGATTGAAATGCTCTCCTTTGGGATATACAGTAAAAATTTTCCAAACATTATCTTGAATGATGATACTTTTCATATTCACGAAAAACCGTCTAAGGGGTTTATAACGTCTGTCAATTCACCAATAAACTATAACGGCTAAAACTTACACCAAAAGCCGTCAACCGGCGTGAATGTAACCTTTTGTGTCCAAAATGTAAAGTTTTGAGTGTTGAATTGACCATTCATTATTTTATTTGGTTTTAATCGGATTTAAGCGAAAAAATGAGCGCAGTGAAATATTATTGAGCTATAGCTTTTTAAAGCTTAGCTCAATAATATTGATGTATAAGTATAATTACTTAATTTCAATTGTAGGTAACCAACGACTTGTATGTTCTAGTTCGTCAATGTCATGTTCGGTAATTGGAGGTTGTGTTTGATCTTCAGGCGGAGCAGCTAACAGATTAAGATCTAGTGCCATTGCAGAGCCAGTTAATTTACCTGACTCTAATTTGAAATCATAATAGATACCGTTGTAAAAATTAGCACCAAATTCTGAACTCTTTTTATACATGAATAATAAATCATGTGCGAGCCAAGTAAAGTCTGTTTTCGTTATATTGCGTGGGTTGTTGTACGGGTAGGCTAGGTGACACCATAATTCAGGTCCTTCCAAACATTTCATTTCCTTCATCGATAAAAAATAATCTGTAAATAGTTTATGTTCTAAATGAATTTTGTAATGAATATTTTCTGCTTTGCTGGAAAAGCTAATAGTACCGATAAATATTTTTTTACCTTTATTATCGAGTAAATTTATTTTTTTAGTACCTTGATAAAATGATTCAGCGTGAACGACAGTGCTTTGTCCGGCAAACGAAAAATTTATCAATACAAGTAACGTTATTATGTGTTTATACATGATAAGACCTTTTAGCAAGTGTATTAGATAACATAGTTCTAAATATGGCTATTGTAAATAGTGCTAAGGAAGGATTTCATTACCGATCACAGTCCATTATGGTATTGCGCATTGGTGGATTCTGGAACCAATTCGTTTAGCGTTGTTTTTAAACCTAGTTGATTATCTATACCTTTCTTAACATTTTCATCTGAACTCAGTAACTGTTCAAACTGTTTAATCAGTTGGGCTTTATCTGGTGATACCTTATCTCCAGAGCCAATATTGGTTAAGTCGATCATGAAGCCATCATATAATGGGGCTAAATCGTTGATAATTTCTATATTTAAAAATTGGTCATTATTATAAATACTTGGGTAACCCGCTTTTTGTTTATCAATGGCAAATGAAACCCCTTTAAGGTTTGTTATACTGGTCGATTTATCACAAGAAAGCATGCAACCATTGTCTATACGAGGTTTTTCACAACCAACACTTTGTTGGAAGAAACACTGTCGACTCGTCATTAATAAAATCGGGTGATAAATACTGTAAAACAATTTGAAGTTTTCAGGACGTGCAATGGTTTTCATTTGTTGGCGATTTATTTCATTTGAAATAAAGGCACCTTCACAATTTAATTCCTCTTTCATCGCTAACAAGGCATAGGAGTTCGTGGTATTTAAGAAAGGCCCCGCTATCCATCTAATGCCCAACTCAAATGCACGATTCGCAATACCGGTGTTGTTTGTCACAATCAATTCAGGTTTAACTTGCTCTAATATATTTAACGCGACATCAAAGTCTTTGCCAATTAATACCGAAGGAAACCAAGGAATAAGTCGAGGATTGTCGTTAAAAAAATCAATATACTTAGTACAGTCACGCTTATAAGCATCTGGCAATTTAAAGTAAATGTCAGCATCAGTAACCTGAGTAAGATCTATGTCAGAATTATCACAAATTAAGATAGATAATTTTGCCTTACTTTCACCTTTTTCATTATCTAGCTTTTTAGGATGACGGGATAATTTAGGTAATATTACCTCAGGGTGAACAGGTGCATTATTGTTTAAAAGTGAAGATAACTCATTTTTAAGGGTTGTCAGGTTTTTAAATGGAATGTTTACACCTTCTGGTATGCCCTCAAGGTTCAATTCAGTTAAATTGAACTGTGCATTATGAAACCCTTTAAAACGTTTTTTAATTGCGTCTTTATCAAGGCAATTTTTATCACTGGCCACTAATAGGTTTTGAGAGTGTATTACGAGTATTTTTTCTTCAGAGGTTGTTTGATTTACTACGTAATCTTGGGTGATTGCTGTTAATGTTAAAGGACTATTAACTTCACCGGTAAACGTTATTGATAACGGGCGCTTTTCTATACTTAGGTGTTTTATTTTATCGAACACCGAGGTGTTGATTTGCTCTTTTTCATGGCTAAGGCTTTGTTCAACTTCATGAATTTGTACAACTGAAATCGCATTATTTTTATCAATAGCATGATACTTAGAGTTATCACGTGGGTTTTCAATAAACATTGACTGGTTTAAGTCACCACGTAAAAAAGCATTTGAAAAGTCACGGTTAAATACTTTATATAATCGCTCGCCATCTTCTAATAATTTACCCGTTTCAACAAACCCATCAATTTGCTTACGAAAGCTATCAATGACGGTATGGACATAACTAGCGCCTTTAATACGGCCTTCCACTTTAAATGAATGAACACCGGCTTCGATTAATTGAGGTAAATCAAAAAATGCTGAATTATCCTTAATGTTCAATGGAAAGTTATTTCCTGATGGCGTTGTTTCATATTCTTCCCGACAAGCCTGACTACATCGACCACGATTTCCTGAATTACCTACACTGGCTGAGGTTGAATAACACAATCCTGAGAAAGCGACACATAATGAGCCGTGCACAAAAACTTCAGTCAGTACGTCTTGCTTTTGAGCAACCTCAGTAATCGCTTTAATTTCTCTTAAACTCATTTCTCGGGATAAATTAACTCGAGAGGCACCAAGTTTTTTCAAGAAGGGAATTTGGCCAATATTATGTGTTGTTAATTGTGTCGATGCGTGAATATCTAGAGTAGGGAAGTACTTATTTAACAGATAAAGCAGCCCTAAATCTTGAACGATTACGCCGTCTAGTGTGGTATTGACTAGCTTGCTTAATAACTTAGCTAAAGATTTAAATTCATGTTCTAAAATAATAATATTTAAGGTTAAAAATATTTGGCAGTCGTATTGGTGTGCAAGTCGAATAATTCCTACAAGCTCATCAAAAGAGATATTAGCAGCGCGGTTACGGGCATTAAAAGTGTCTAAACCACAGTAAACTGCATCGGCACCCGCAATGATTGCAGCTTTTATCGCGTCTATATCGCCACCGGGGGCTAATAATTCAATTTTAGGACTCATTTAGTCAACTTTAGCCAATGATTAAGGCAGTTAAATTTAAAAAGGGAGATTTTACGCATATATTAAGCCGTTGAATACAGTTAAAGTATGTTAAGCGATCAAACTTTTAAATTTAAATGCAATGAGCTTAACTTTTAATAACTATCTTAATCATTATCACTCACTAAAAAACTTAGGGTGATGAACTAGGCTCTACAAACTCAATGACCGATAAACCTAATGAACTATAATACTAAACCCTTGCCCATTCTGTATTCACTCAGAAATTGTCCGTATGCGATGCGCGCTCGAATCGCTATTTTTAAAGCTAAGCAAACCGTTTTACTGCGAGATATAGTATTAAGTAATAAACCAGAAGAAATGATAGTCGCTTCACCTAAAGCAACGGTACCTGTTGTAGTGTTATCGAATGGCAAAGTATTAGAAGAAAGTTTAGACGTTATGTTATGGGCGCTTAATGAGACAGATCCAGATAATTTGCTATGCAGTCAAAGTGAGACAGCTTTACCAGAGATGCTCAAGTTAATTGAAACGTTTGATCATGAGTTCAAAACTTGTTTAGAGCAGTATAAGTGCGCTAAGCGCTACCGAGAAAATAATATTAGCGAATGCAGAGATGTGTGTGAGCAGTTCATTCGTACATTAGAGCATCGTTTAAAGCGTCATGCCTTTATAATGTCAGATACTGAAAGCCTTGCTGATATTGCCTTATTACCGTTTATTCGTCAATTTGCCAGAGTAGAGCGACAATGGTATTTACAATCGCCCTACCCAAAAGTAAGACAATGGCTTAATCATTATCTTCAAAGCCCTATGTTTACTAAAGTGATGGCAAAATATCCATTATGGACAGATAATTATGAAGACGTTTTATTTGGATGCACACCTAAGTAGATTTTGTTTAGTTAGGCGTCTTTTGACAAAACCCTAACAAAGGTGTGCCCAGAATAGTTGAGCTTAAAGGCTTAAAAGCTCAACACTCCATGTGATTTTCTAGACAGAATGAGCTATATCGACGTTTTCCACCGTTGTATTTGTTTAATCCAAGAATAAATATATAAGGCCAATAGGTGCTTAGGTTTTAGCTTACATCGAGGATCAGCTAACAGGTTTCTGGCTTGTGTAAATCGATGAGATAATATATTTAGCTTCGCTAAGTGGCATAAATGCGCAGCACTATAACGTAGCATGCTTTGCTTTTCTGCGTTATTCACCACAAATTTTATCGCGTTAGAGGTCACTCTAGCACTAAAAGGACACTCTGTTTCTGGAACATTTATTTTACTGGCCTGATTTTGAGCATCTTTATGATAAAGAGAATGGATATTTATTGAATAAGCGATACGCGTTGCCATGGCGGCACGACAAAATAAATCTTGATCCTCTCCAATAGGCTCACCTTCAGGAAATCCACCTATTTTGCTAAATAAATTACGTTTTATAGTAATGGAAGACATGGTAAAAGGTAAATCTCCACGAGAAGCGATATCGAAATAATCATCAATCAATACCCCTCTTGGATCATCGGTGAACGGGTGAATTTTAGCATCGATATATCGCTCGTCGGCCTCAACAATTTGATAACTTGTACCATAAAAGTCAGCTTGCGGAAATTTAGTAATTAAACCCGATATTTCATCTAGATATAAAGGCAGCCATTCATCATCGGCATCTAAGAAGGCAACATACTCGTAACTCGCTTCTGCGATACCTCGGTTTCTTGCGGCAGAAACCCCTTTGTTTTTTTGTCTAATTAATCGTAAATTAGATATATTCGCTTTCTCTACTAATGATGGCCCTTCATCTGTTGAACCATCATCCACGACTACTATTTCCATAGCAGGATATTTTTGCCAAGTGATACTTTGTAACGTGCGAAGTATGTGTTTAGCTTTGTTGTAAAGCGGTATAACGACTGTGAAATTTGGTTTGTTCATGATTAATACTCCAATTTGATAATGCCATTTTTATTGCTTTAGTAACCGCTAAAGTAGGGGGAGAAAATCCGTACATTAATCCCTGTTCTAACGGTGTTAAAATGTCTAAAATATTTTGTTCAGCTAAATTTATTTGGTAACTCTCGGATAAACCGACTTCATGACACCAGCCAATACACTTCTCATGATAATTTAACGATAATACGGGTGTATTTGCTAAATACCCCAAAATTGCCCCATGTAAGCGCATACTGATAATTGCTTTATAACTCGCAATATCTTCAAGTACGGCATAAGGGTTTGGGTTATACGGTTTTATTGTTAACGGTATTGTGGAATGTAAACGTGCCATTATCTGATTGTTTAACATCCAATCTCCTAGCGTAGGGTGCCCGTTAAAGGTTAATAGCGTGATGCTTTCACCTGTACTCTGGTATGCTGAAGTAATTAATTGGCAAATTTCGGTTATGCGTTTTTCTTCTGATTGCTGATTTGTTTTACCCATTGGATCTACTGCCACTGGGCATAATGCTAACGCGATACCTTTGCGTTGACGTTGTGAAGGTTTATATTTATCAGAGCAAAGTAATAAAGGGGCTAAATCAAAGGTTTTTTCAACTTTTGCATTAGGTGCAATGCTGTTAGCTATGGCTAAACTATTTTGATCTCTTACACCAACATAACCACATTCATTTAAAAATTTGGCACAAGATTTTTCTGCGGCTATGGATTGAAATGGTCCTAAGCTGACGCCTAATGCAGCACTTTTACTAGCACCGGCAAGCATCATTAAATGACGTTTTAGGTTTATATCTGTTTGGCTATGCAAAACAGCACCGCCACCAAAGAGGATGCTATTGCTTTTAAAGGCCTCTTGATAGTGTGCTAATCTGTTTTGCCCTGAAAATTTTTGTTTAAACTGTAAATTTAATTGATGATTAGCAGGGTTATGTCGAGAATGGTCACCATATAAACCTAAAGTTATATTATTGTATTCAAGTAAGTTTTTGGCTCCCCAAGCGGTGGCGTACATTAATGCATCATCACCGCTATTGCGCATGCCATAATACCCAACTAAATAGGCATCAGTTTTTTTAAACATTTGTGTCTCCTGATTTTAAAGGATTTAATGCAATACCTATCCATAGAAGGGCAGGCCAATAAATATAAGCAAGTATTTCGAGGTTTTCGAAAAATGAGTAACAAAGGATCACTACGGCCATCAATGCTGCGCTATAACACACTTGGCTTTTAAGGCTATTCAAAAATAAATATAAACAGGTGAAAATTAACGGAATTGCTAATGCTAATAACCCGACAATACCTTTTACAAATAACAGCCCGTACCAACTGTGATGAGAACCAATAGGCATGCCTTCAACAATTTTAGGACCTTTTTCAACAATACCATGCCCCCAAATTGGAGCTTCTGTTTCCCAGCGCTGTATTGCTAATACTTCTAAGGTATTTCGTACTCGTGTTGAATCAGGACGTGAGGCCTTAATGTCAGCATAACTGTCGTTGATAAAATTAAATAAAGGCTCACCTAATAATATAATTGCGGGAACGGCCAATCCCATAATGATGAATAACACCGGATTTTGAAAATATTTACTAAAAATACATAACGGTGCTAATGCAATATAAATAACCCAGCCCGCACGTGATTGAGATAATAAACACATAACAAAGCTGCCAAGTACGCCAGCATTTTTCCAAAAACGTTCTTTTTCTTGGCAAGAAAAAATTAGAAATATGCAGGCCATAAAACCTGCAGCTGGCGCCCAAGGAGTGAAAAAGCGCCAACGTCCGGCACCTGTTTCGGGGTTTAAACCGAATAAACTTACCGAAAAAAAACTTTCGCCAGGGCCTCCAACAACTTTTAACGGAGAAATAAATAAGTCGCCATTAAGGCCAATGGCGTAAAGAACGATAGTTACCCCAGCAAAAATCAAGGTATGAAACGAGAGAACACAGACTGCTCTCACAACTAATTTAGGCTTTATATCAACAAAGGCACCAAGAAATAAAAATAGCGGCATAAGTGCCCAACCTTTTGCCCAGCCAATGGATGATTTAATTGTTTTGGCCAAACCTAAGTCCCAATTTGCATGTGCAATAAGCAAGGCGACTAGCAAAAAAAAGCCTCCAATTACCCATAACCAAACAAGGGTAGGAATGATTGAAAATTTCTCTTTACCTTGGACATACCATCTTAATAAAACTACTGAAAACGTCATCCAACCTAATACAGAACCCATAATATAAAGGCCACCAAAGGCAAAAAATGGATAGGTTAGTGTTAAGCCAAACCAGATCAGTTTTTCTTCTGTAGAACTCGGGGTAATTTGTTGTGTTGTCATAAAAACACAGTTCCATAGGTGTTAATTAAAAAGCTGAAAGCGCTTATGTATACTTTGCAGCTGGCTTGTTATAAGCGAATAAAAAAATCGTTAATGAACAGTACATAGCTTAATTTGTGCCAACACTGATTTTTTTATTAAGTCATTGAAAGTAAGGTGTTAATTTGACTTTGTTTATGTGGTGTTAAAAAAGATAATTACTATAAATTGCAAAATAGAAAGTTTTTTTCATTTTGCAATTTATAAAAATTGAAATAATTAATTGGGTGATTACATGAACAATCAGTTTTTCAGATGGAGCAGAGGTAAAATAGATGAAGTCTATTTAGAGATATATAGAGGTATTTAGAAGTAAATGAGATTGACTAGCGCTAATGTGTTATATTAACCCTAAGATATTATCTATTAGCAACAAACACTCATCTGAGTATATTCCTTGATGTTATAAATACTACCCGTTAGAAAATTTACAGCATTAAACGAGCTAATACCGATAACAATACCCACAAGTTGTTCTCTCTTTAGATTAAATCCCCGTAATTCACTAATTAATTTCAATGAGAGTATTTTATGCCGTCAGTAAAAGCGCAAAGCGACCATTCTATAAATCCCCCCTCTATCTTATCAATCGCCTTTGATTTACCTAACATCTGTTCGTTAGTTGGTCTGTTTTCAGCATTACTAGCGTTATTCTTTGCCTTGACCGGAAATTATCCTGCGGCGATGATAGGGTTAATATGGGCTGTATTTTTTGATTGGAATGATGGAAAAATTGCGAGAAAAATGAAAGGTAGAACAGCAATCCAAGGGCAAATTGGTGGGCAAGTAGACTCTCTTATTGATATTGTAAGCTTTGGTATTTGTCCTGCTGTAATCTTACTGAGTTATGGAAACTATAACCCCCTTTTATTCCCTGGTGCTTTTCTTATTGTTGCCGCAGGCGTTTTACGCTTAAGCTATTTTAACGTTTACGGTTTGGGTGGTAAATCTACTTATCAAGGCCTTGCGTATGACAATAACGCCATCATTCTTGTTTTTGTTTTTTTGTTAGAAAGCTTTATTAGTACGGCTGCTTTCACTATTGTCCTCTATATCACGCTTATAGTTTTGTCAGCTTTAAATGTGGCTCCAATAAGAACACCAAAGCTTAATGGTGGCGTTTGGTATTATGCTCTTGCTTTATACACAGTAGCTATAACAGTTGCTTATGGTTGGTTGTTGTTTTCGAATGTTTGAAAATAATAACGTTGTTTACCATGACATTTCATCTCTAGAAAAATGACGAATGCTGGTTGAGGTTAAATAACTCAGTCCATGCTAATGATCATACTCACAAAATAGAGCTTGGTTACTAACTTCACTATTAATTGAGTAAATACGCTTTATCTACCGATGCGGGCTTTTAAAAGAAAACGTCTGCTTATCAACTAAAAACCAACATAAAGCAGGTTTGTGACGAAAAAATTTAATGGCGCGAGTAACGAAAATTTTTTTGCTACTCGCTCTGTGATAGGAGTAATAAAATGAAAAAAGTATATACCAGTGGTGTATTTGATTTATTTCATGTAGGTCACGTATCAGTTCTTAAAAAAGCTAAACAATTCGGTGATTATTTGATTGTTGGCGTACATTCAGATGAAGACGTTGAGTCATATAAACGTACACCTATTATTTCTTGTGAACAACGATGTGAAATCATCAGAAATATAAAGTGTGTTGATGAGGTTATTGTTGCACCACTGACCCCAAATATGGATGCAAGCTTTTACGAGTTGAATGAAATTGATATTCATGTAGCAGGAGATAATATGCAGCATATGTATGAGTTACCCCATAAAATGGGAATAATGCGATATGTTCCAAGAAGCCCTTCGACAAATTCAACAGCAATTATCAATAAGCTGAATAGGGTCGAAGAGGTAAATGTTATACGGTAAGTTAGTTATTGGTTATTATTTCCTTTCAAAAAAATAATAAACAGTAAATATCCAAGAATATAGTAGAAACAAAATACATAGCTTCAAGTTGTTAACACAGACGGTCTTTAACCGTATTATAGATATCATGTGAAGCTTTCGTATTTAGAATGAAATTAGGTAAATTTCTTTAATATGTAGCAAAGCAGTCATTCTATGACTTCTTTTGATAACCACAAAGGTGTCAGTTAAGAAGTCATGAAAAAGCCATTACGTGACAGACTATAATGCTGTCTTTGTTCACATTCAGATTCAATGTCACAGCAAAAAAATGCCGTGAAAAATCATGTGTTTGTTCAGTCTTTTTTCAGTATCATTCGAATCAATTTATTTCGTTGAGATAAGATAATTAACCCTAATGTGATACAAATAAACCCCGTGACTGCGCCGATAATCGCAATGATTTTTTTAGGGCTACTTTCTTTCATTGGGTAAGAAGGAGTGGTTAACATTTGTAATACAGGGTATGAAGCAAAGACATCTGATTTACTTGCTTCAAGCCTTGCCGCAGCTGACGTAAATATAGCTTCTGCCATGTTAAACTCTCTCTGTAAGCGCTCTAATTCTACAATTTCACGAGAGTAAACTTTTAATTGGTCTCCTAAATATAGGGCTGAACGGCTTAAATCTTCCAACATAGATTTTTCGCCTTTTTGCTTTGCGTAAGCGTCAATTAAATCAGCAAATAGTTCAGAACGCTTAGGGTTTAAGTCTAAATTCAATGAGTTAAATATTTCATTTGAATTTATCCCGTACATTTGACTACTTCTTTTGTTAATTGAGATACGTGTGAAGTTTAATCTTTTCTGTTGTGCTTTAACTTTTGGATGATTAACACCCCAACGAGCACTGTATTCGGTTAGTAGGGTTATGCTATCTTTTAATTCGGTGATGTAAGCACGAAATTCAACATCAGATTGCAAAGCAAAAGCTTGTCCAGCTAGTTTTGGCGATACACCTAACTCTTCACTTAATTGGAATATATATTCTTCCAGTTGTTTTGCTTCGGCCTGTACATAAAGCTGCCTTTCTTTCACACCTGATAAGGTTTCAACGAGTTGATCCATTTGCTCTGTTGACACCACAATAGATCGTTGTTGAAAGTCAACAATGGCATTACGAGTTATATTCATTTTAGTCCTGTACTGGTCAAGCACTCTTTTAATACTGTGATCACGGCGTAATACTTCGTCAGCTCTTAGGTTACTTAACTCTTCTTGTAGGGACTCGTATAAAGCGAGAGTTTTTTCTTGAGCGAGTCTTTGATTATTAGCAGTCATCGCAAGTGATATAATTGACGTTTGTTCAGTTAATTTAATTCTCGGGGAGCCAAGTTCATCAAGCGAAATGTCTAGGTTTTTTGCTGCTCTTGCTCTAACGCCACGACTGGATAACATTTCTTTGTAATTGACCCGAGGGTTAAAACCACCACCAGAAAATGGTGTGTTAGTTTGTGATACAACTTGTCCGACATTATCGAGTGAGAAACTATTATTACTGCCTGTGCCAGGTAATACCATTTCCATATCACTAGTAAATGAAGGTGCTTTATTGAGGTAAAGTAAAACGAGCAAGGCAACGATTAGATAAGAAAATAATCCCACTACTAAGTAGGGTCGTTTCAAAATCGCGTATGTTTGTGCTCTAAAAATGCCAAACTTTGTTAATGGGACGATAGGATATTTCATCTTTCACCTACAGCAATTTAAACGGAAGTATTATATCGGCAACTGTTCTGGCAATATCACGAAAATTGGTGATATCTGAGTCGTAACAAGCAACCGCATCGTTAGGCATTAAATAAGGGTTAATTTGACTTTTATTTGGCTTGGTCATTAACTCTTCAATAGAGCGTTCAAGAACTTGCATTTCACCCGTAATAGGGTTTTTACTGGAAAGTACTATTCTGCGTGGTGCATTGGTCCAGTCTTTTCCGCCAACACAGTTCGCCGAAATAGCGGCTTGAAGTAAACGTGTGCCGTAAGGCAAGCTAGTTGAATAACGACCAACAGCTGCACTAGAGTTATTACTGGCTGAATCAATTAGGTTAGACATAAATACGCGAAACCCTTTTGGGGTAATTTGACTTGGTCTAACTAGATGTTCTTGAAAACATCCGGTACTAGGGACAATGACGCGATCGCCGGCAACTAATGGATAATCCTTAACTAAGTTTCCACTTAACATGCCCGTCATGTCTATTTGTACTTGCCAGCCTTTACGTAATAGAATAATTTGATCTAATTTGGCGTCAGGTCTAATTCCCGAAGCAGCTCTTAATGCTTCAGATAATAATCGAGTGGTTGAATAGTCTCCGTAAGCTTCTAAATGTTCAGCATTTTGAATACCGGGCTGTTTTTTATTAATTAATACTGTGCCGGCATTAAATACAGCACCTGAAACAGATACTTCAATTGATGACCAATTCAATACATGAATAGTTACATTGGCACTAGCAGGTTGAAATATTTCTGCTTTAATAAGTGCTAATTCAATTTTAGTTTCTAATTTATTCGTATTAGCGCCGCCCGCTTCAATAACACCTATCAAGGGTAACTTCACATAACCTGCGTTATCGATTATGTAGCGGCCATTAAAGCCTTCACCTTCTTCAATGAGTACTTCAACTAAGTCGCCAGGGCTTAATAATATGCCTTGGGCAAGGATCAGGTCATTCTCTCCTGTGGCGACAATATCTGCGGAACTTGAATTAATAGGCTTGTCGGTTCGATAATTTAAGGCTGCGCCCATATCTTTAAATTGACTACAATTCAGTCCATCGGAATAAATGTTATTAGGTGCTTGCTCATGAATAAAATCATCACCATTATCGGTAGGTACGCCATAAAACCTTAAAGATGATTGCTCTATAACGTCAGAAGAGTGTCTTGCACAACCTTGCAAAATTAACGAGCTAACTAGGGCTATCAGTACAAGAATAGGTTTTATATTCGAAGGTGAGTGAAACAACATGAACTTCTCCACTTAATTTTTTAACAATATCGATAGGTATTGCACTTAGCGTACCAAAAGTGTTGTTATTTTTACTTGTTGTATTTAAAGGGTTTATTTTTAATGTTATGTGTTTTTTTGCAATTTGCAATTTGATGAATCTATTATGCAAATTGTTATATGCATATCAAAAACAAAAAAGTGAATTGAAATGACTCAATTCACTTTATATTTAGTAGTACTTAGTTTGATCTCTACGTTTTAGCTAATGATGAAGTTGAGATTAAGCGTTAATATGCACCTTTAGCAGTCAACACTGCTGGAACAGTGAGGAGGATAATTTTACAATCCATCCAAATACTTTGTTCCTTAATATATGAGTTGTCTAGTTGAAGTTGTTGGTGAAAATTAGTATTGGCTCGGCCAGATACTTGCCATAGGCCAGTTAAACCAGGTTTTGAAAATAATCGAGATTGCTGTGTATGTTCATATTCATATGTTTCAACGGCTAGTGCAGGGCGAGGGCCAACTAAACACATATCACCCGTAACAACATTAAATAACTGAGGCAGCTCATCAATAGAGTATTTTCTAATAAACCTGCCTATAACCGTGATACGTGGGTCATTGATATATTTCTTACAAACGCCATCTCGTGAACTTTGACTAGGATCTGGCTCTTGATAATGTGGATCAGATTTTAAATACATAGAGCGGAATTTATACATTCTAAAATGTCTGCCGTTATCTCCCACTCTAATTTGAGAAAATAATACTTTGCCTGGGCTTTCAATCGCAATTAACAACATAACTAACAGCAATAAAGGGCTGATCGCTAATAACGCTAACAAAGAAACTGTTTGTTGTATGAATAATGGAATGCCCCGATGTCCAAACTTTCTTTGAGGAGCAACTGTTGCTGTCATAGTAATTGGGTTGAAAATATTAGTAATCGTTTGAATAATCATGATTGAACTCCTTTACTGGCTAAGCCAAGAACATAAATACGAAATAAGAACAATGGGTTTCCAATAACATAGCGTTTAAATTTAGTGATAGGCTCTTGCCATAGTCTCCAGCACCACTCCAAGCCTAGTTCTCTTAACCACAAAGGTGCACGTGCTATTTCTCCGGAATAAAAATCGAATAGACCACCCACTGCTAGGGCAGTTTCACAATTCAACTTTCCCTTATGATCAAGTAACCACTTTTCTTGAAAGGGCGAACCCATAGCGACTAATAAAATATCGCACCCACTTTGATTGATTTTCTTTACTTGTTCGTTAAATTTATCTGGTTCAATAAAACCGTGTTGTGTTCCAGCAATGACAAGCTCAGGAAATTGTTTTTTTAGCTTTTCAGCTGCTTTGGCAGCAACGCCCGGTTTTGAACCAAGAAAGTAGATTGATTTAGTTTGTTCAATAGCGCGTTGGCATAAGTGCGGCAACATATCGGTGCCATTTGTGTTGTCTTTAAGTAAGTAGCCTGCAGATTTAGCAGCAAGCCTCATGCCTGAGCCATCAGGCAGTAGCCTATCAGCTTGTTGTAAAGTGCGATAAAAATCCGGTTGGCTTAAGCAAATGTTAATTGAGTTAACGTTAATAAAAAAACCGATATGTGTGTCTTTATTTCTGTTTTTACCTGTCGAATCGTTTATCGCCCAATTTACGGCCTCTTGCATTGATGTATTTGACAGGTGTAAACCAAATAGTGGAATGTTTTTCAACTCAATAAGTGTTTTGTTGGCATCAGCATAGAGACAAAAGCAGACAACACTTTTAAGTAACAATAATGCATTATCAATAGCACCTGCATTCAATTGCTTTAACAACAACTCTTCAGGGTCGTTAACAGCAAGTCCAGTGCGTCGATGTAAATCAAACAGACTAAAAATGCCAGGGGTACTGGTATAGTTACGGTTAATGTAGGCTTGTTTCTTTGAAGATAAACGGTGAGTAAAAGGGACGCCACAAAAGCTTAATTCACCCTTCAATATATTAATTAGCTGTGCACTACTTTTAAAAAAACCACGAGTAAAGTGGATGGTAATGACAGAACGGCCTAACGCATCTGTGTTGACTTCATGTATAAATATGGGCTGGCGGGTAATTAACGAGTATAAAATGTTGATGAGCATTAATGGGCTTAAAAGTGTGATAATAAACACAGACAATACTTTATCAAATGTATGCCGAGTACACTCTTTACGATTAATTGTGTGTTGTGATAAATCTGTAAGGTAATTTTTCATATGTTCCAACCAAAAGTTTATTAGGATATTCCTAGTTATTGCTTAAGGTGTGCCAACATGAAAAATTAAATTAATCCATTGATATTTATGGTTTTATTCTTATTTTTAATATTTATGTTTTGATTTAATTGCAAAATAAAAAAGTATTTTGTATTTTGCAATTAATTTTAAAACAAAATTGAAAGTAAACAGGTGGTAAGTATTTAGAGGTTCGTGATAAAAATGGGATTAATCGAATAAACTTTTAAACTCGTCCCACAGTCCGGTGGAATAATTGGAAAAAATATCAATACCTAGCCATGATTTGAAAAGGTATAAAGTAAGGAATACTAATCCAACTAGCGCGATACCCGTAATAAAAACGATCAACAAAAACATTACAGTGGCTATCGCTTTTTCAGAAGTAGATAAAGCTCTTCGATTTACTCCGAAAAGCAAAACAATGTAAAAACTCCAAGGGAGAAAGGGCAATGCTAAGGTTGGCCTTAAATCTATGTGATGTGTTCCGCACTCTCTGGTTTGTATTGCGTTTTTGATTGCAGTTATCTGCGTAGAAGTAAAACTTTCAACAACAGCGTTATCCATTTCTTTTAATAAATGATTGAAATATTGAGTCGATGTTGTGGTTGATTTTTTATGTCTAATCATATTATTTCCATTAAAATAAAGTATATTACAGCGTGAGTTTTAGGCATATTCAGTGGTGTTAAAACGTGGGTAAACTGTTATTACTCTATTTGTTTCATAATCAAGTTTATTATCAAAACGATTGAGCTGAGCACACATATGAAATGTATTAGCGGATGTTAATACTCGGCGAGAAAGGCAAAATATGATTTTGTGGATAAAGTTATCAATCCAGCGTGTTCTTAATGGACCACAATTTTTGTGGTGAATATAGTCTGTCATATGACCATCGTAAGTGTTATTCCATTTCTGGTCTATTTCACAGATAAAGGGGCAGTTGTGACTCAATTCAATGATATGACCATTCTCTCCCCAACCGACACTATTTTTATTCGCGATACTAAACATGCTGCTATCAATAACGCGGGTTAACCAATCAATCACACATGCATGATTTCTGACAATAAGCACACCAGAGTTAAATCTATTTGAATATCCCTTTGCCATATAAATATGCTGATGGTCGTTATAAAGTGTTTTAAGGGCAGGGCAATTATCATTTACCATGGCATCGGCATCGATAAACATTACCTGTTGATAACCCGCTAATAACGCCTTTCGCATTAGGGTTAACTTTAGCCAGCAACATTCCACACCCAGTAGGGAAAAATAAGGGCGTGTGACCGCTTGATAGTCATAATTATTCCTATCAGCGTAGCGTTTATGTGAGCTTAACTCGTTTCTATATAGCCATTGGTAGCCGTTTAATGCAACGCTAAAGACTAAGGTTGTTTTTTTCATTTCAGTTCACTGTTTGTAGGTGCGGTAATTTACGTTAAGCAAGATATACTCCATAATTAAATGCCTTATTAATCATAATACCTGTAATTTACTCTGAGATTTAGCGGATAAAATACCGTTTTTTTCAAAAACAAAACTAATGGCAATAAATTGCATTGCAAGTTGCAAATTGTTCCATGATATTTTATTTTTTATTGATTTAATTAATAAAAAATGGGTTGCGTATTTATGATGCTTTTAGCGCTTATACTAGTAGCGATGACAAAAACAAATATTAATGGTCAAGCGTATTTAACCTTAGAAATACCGCAAAAAGTCGCTAATATTTTATTAGAACTGAATGCTGTAGGCATTGAAAATGAGGTTGTTTTACCTATAAGTTCTAGCGGGGAAATTAGTTATCAATTTAAACTAATACGCTAAAGTGTATAAAAGGGGAGAGCAATGGATTGCTCTTTGTTCAGTTGTATTTAGTGTTCTATGCGTTCTACAGGCAAGGTTAAAGTAAAACAACTCCCTTGATTTTCTTCACTTTCAACGGTGATTTTTCCATAATGCTTTTCAATAATACCATGCGATATTGACAAACCTAAGCCCGTACCCGACCCTATATCTTTTGTCGTAAAGAAGGGATCAAAAATTTTCTGTAAATTATCCTTAGATATGCCTTTACCGTTATCTTTGACCGACACGATGACGTTATCTTTATCATGGTAAGACTTAATAAAAAGTTGTCCGTTTTCTTCACATGCATGTGAAGCATTTATGAATAGGTTTATGAATACTTGGTGTAAATCTTGAGCTTGACCAAGTATATTTGGACAGTCATTTAGTTCTAGGGTGATATCCATTGAATATTTTAATTCACTTTTAACCGCTTTTAGACAATCATTGATACATTCATTAATGCTACAAGAAGTAAATTCATCATTACCCTTATAGGAAATCTTTTTTAAATTTGCCACAATACTTTTGACACGATTTAACCCTTCGAATGTATCTTTTATTAATATCGGAATATCTTCTCTAATATAATCAGTATTAATCTCTTTACGAAATTGTCGATAAGCGGTTAAAAATTCTGTTTCAGTGTCTGATATTGGTTTCAAGTTCATGACGTGTTCATCTAACAAAAACAAGTCAGCTAAATAATCATTCAAGCAAGAAAGGTTACTGTACGCAAAGCCTATAGGGTTATTGATTTCATGGGCAATACCCGCGGTAAGTTGACCTAAGGAAGACATTTTTTTTTGTTGAACAAGTTGTGCTTGCGTCGTATTAAGCTTTTCAACTAGCCCTTCAAGGTGTAAAACATTGTCGTAGAGTTCTCGGGTTTTATCTTCAAGTAATTTTTCTGCTAACTCTCTTGCTTTTACTTCTCTTTCATAGGCTCTTTTATAGGCATCAGGCGGACTCATTTTTTATCCTTAAAAGAAATAATCAATTTGCATTTTTCAGCGCCATTATGCATACAGTTAGGTTGGGTAATTTCAATCTCTTCATTAAAGTGGGAAGCAGCACTTATAATTAAACCTTCTGACAAATGACACAGCTTTCGTTTAGATTGATAGTACATGATCAAGTTACCATTTTCTTCTTCTGAGTAGTCAAAACTAGGGAGATAAGCTTGAGGGTATACACGTTTCACTTCTTTATGAATAACCGAGTCAATACTGCGTAAAAAATCTTTTAGGTTATCAATGTGAGATAAGTTAGTTGGACTACTGTTATATAAATGAATAAACAAATAACTTCCAAATGTTCTTACTAAAGTAGGAGCATCAATTTTAGTTTTAGCTGATAATGCTGCAACTAAGGCCATTATTTCTGAATCTTCATATTGCATCCCGTTAGTATAAATACCTTCAGAAGTTGGCTTTACTGTATCAAGTAACTCATTCCATGTTTCGATTCCCATTTTTTCTACAACCATTTTTGAGAAAGCGGTAAAGATAGAACCTTGCATAATTAATTCCTTATTATTAATGTTTTTATTTGGTTAAGGCATGTCTATAACAATAGACAGTGTCTGTTTTTTGTTCTTTTCATATTCCATTAAAATATCAATAGAAGACTGTGTAAACTCATGACCCTCAGCCAATATTAATAAATGATTGTTCGTATATAAATTGTATTTGAGTAGCATACCTGGTTCAAGCTGTTGAGTTGATATGCCACTTTCAAGAGTTACTTTCTCAACCAACTCAGGGTGAGCTGTTAATATATCGAGCACCTCTTCAGCATATTTAGTGCCTTTTTCTTTCTTTAATTCAATTTTTATATGGATGTGATCTAAATTTTCTTGCAAGATCCTACCATTAGCGAAACGGCAATAATCGCGTGCAACCACTAAGATTTTTATACACATGATTAGTTTTTCTGGTAACACCAACTCATTGATTGGCTGGTATTGGTGCACGATAATATCACGGACATTATTAAGGTGTTGCGCAGGAGAAAGTATTTGTTTCGCGACAGTGCCTTGTTGTAAAAATTTTTTCTGTTGTTCATAGTTTAATAGTGTGAAAGGGGTAGAGCAAATGATGGGATCTAAAGATAACATTCCTATTTCGATTAAAAGGCCGGCAAGGCGAATGTCATATATCTCTTCTTTTTCTATTCCTAACTTTTCAGCTAAACGTCGTGCTAATTGGGCAACATTTCTTGCAAAATCACCATTTAAGTTAGGATTGATAGCGATGAAATTGAAGAGCATTTTATCAGAGGCTTTGTTGTTCCGTTTATTAATCTCTAATGATTTTAAAATTTGCTTTGTGCGTAAAGATATTTTCTCTTCGAGCTTTTGATTGCATAGTTTAAGTTGGACATTTTTTTGTTCAACAATTGACTTTAATCGAAGATTGTCTTGTTTTAATGATACTTTTTCTAAACCTTCTTCAACGACACTGACTAATTCACTATTATTCCAAGGCTTGTTAATGAACCTGTGTATTTTCCCTAGATTTATTGCGTCTACCGTAGATTCAAAGTCAGCATAACCGCTCAGGATAATACGATATATATCAGCATGTTTTTGTGAAACCTGTTGTAACAGTTGAGCACCATCCATTTTAGGCATTCGCATATCAGATATGATTAAATTTACGGATTCATTTTGCATTATCGACAATGCCTGTTCAGCACTTTGGGCTATTAATACTTGATAATTTTTACGGTGAAATAAGCGCTGTAATGATCTTAAAATACTGGGTTCATCATCAACACATAAAATGGTCATGTCTGAATATAAATCAAGTTCACGTTCTTGTTCTAACATCTTTTCATCCCTTGTTATTTCACTTAATACTGTTATTTTTTGTAGGGTACACGTTATTTACTGATTTTCTATAAAGATAAAATAAAACAATACACAACAAAGTACCAATTTATTCTAAAAAATCCTCAACATAGTTATTGGTATACACTTTTTGAGCCAAGATAGCTTTTACTAAATTAAGTATTAAAGTTAAGTATTTAATTAATCCTTAACTTTAATTAGATCTCAATAATATTAACCCGATGATAAAATATGATATGTTGGAATATATCAGAATAAATCTCGATGAAATGATTTTATTTACCCCCGTGGGGAGTTTATTATGGTTAACTGTAGTACATAGAATTAGCTGATTAAGGATAGATACGTAATTATGAATAAACCGAAAATTTTATTTGTTGATGATGAAAAATTAATACTTAGCGCACTTAAGCGTGTTGCCAGTAAATTAGATGCCGACATCATTACTGCTGAAAGTGCGGCTTTGGCACTTGATATCTTTAAGAAACAACCGATTGATGTGATTGTGTCTGATATAAATATGCCTCAAATGGATGGTATTCAATTACTTGAACAAGTCGCTAAATTATCACCTGAAACGGTACGAATTGTATTAACAGGTAACGATGATATGAACATGGTGTTATCTGCAATAAATCAAGGAAGGGTATGGGGATACCTTCAAAAACCTTGGGATAATAACAATTTAATTATTACTCTGAAACAGGCATTAGAGTTACAGCAAATCATGGCCGAACGTACGCTAATGCGTCGTACTATTGATCAGTTTCAACAATACCGAAAAACAAAATTTGAAGGGTTTATTGGTGATTCAGTCCCTATGCAATTTGTTTATTCTTGTATAGAACAATGTTCTTCAAGTAATGCTTCTGTTTTTATTACCGGTCCTAGTGGCTCAGGTAAAGAAGTTGCAGCACAAGCAATTCACCGTTTAAGTAAAAGAAGTTCAGAAAGCTTTATTGCGCTTAACTGTGCCGCAATTCCGACAGAATTAATGGAATCAGAAGTTTTTGGCCATATTAAAGGGGCTTTTTCTGGTGCTGTATCGAATAGAGATGGCGCCGCTACGCTGGCTGATGGCGGAAGTTTATTTCTAGATGAAATAGGTGAGATGGATATTAACTTGCAAGCCAAGTTATTACGCTTTATTCAAACAGGACAATTTCAACGGGTGGGCAGTGGTAAAGTAGAGCAAGTAAATATTCGGTTTATTTGTGCTACCAATAGAGATCCGCATATTGCCATATCAGAAAAAAAATTACGGGAAGATTTATTTTATCGCCTTAATGTTATTTCTATTTTCCTACCGCCTCTATGCGAGCGTGGTAACGACACCATTCAACTTGCGGAGCACTTTTTGAGCCACTACAGTAAACTTGAAGGAAAGGGTTTTGCTGGATTTTCTGCACAGGGTAAGAGTCTACTGAAAGAGTACCCTTGGCCAGGGAATGTTCGTCAATTACAAAACATTATTCATAGCGCGGTAGTTATGTCTGAAGGGCCGCTGATTTCAGATAATATTTTGAAACAGCAACTCAACGATAATGTTAGTCCATCCAATAAAGTTTCTGCTTTACCTAAACAAATTGTATCTTCTGAAAGCCTAGCTAACGACAGTGTTAATTTACATACTGTCAGCCAAGCAGACAGTGAAATTATTTCTTTAGAAAAAGTTGAGCGGCAAGCAATAGAACAAGCAATATTAATTTGTCAGGATAATATTGTAAAAGCTGCGAGTGAATTGGGGGTTAGTCCTTCAACCTTATATCGCAAAATTCAACAATGGCAAACACAGCCTCCTGAATAGGCTTACCCACTTTATTACATTTACTTGTAACTTTGGCACGTAACATAAGGACGAACTGACGTGCTATTGTTTTTCTAAATTGCAAATGAATCATCATTCGTGTGGCACAATGCGAAAAAATATGACTAAACAGTGTTCTCATATCACACGTTTTCAATAAAAGTTAATAAATACAATAGACTATTTTTTTATGTGACATTGGAATAAATCTTGAAGTATTAACGTAAATAGCATCATTAACGTTAATACTTTGGGTAGGTTTATATGGGGTTTAGTCACATAAAGAAAAGTTTACAACCTTGTTTTCAACTTTTCTATAATGCTGGTTGGTTATTCAGCGCTGAGATATTTGCCAAGCTTTCTAGAATAGTCACCATTGTAGTATTAGCGGCCTCATTAACACCTATTTCATATGGTACTGCCATGTTATCTTTGGCTGTTCATGAGATGTTATCGTTTTTGTTACGGGCTGGTGCTGGCACTCAAATTATTCAATGTAAATCAAAAAATTTAATCGATTATGCAAAAAATGGTGCCACTATCCAGTGGATAATTTGCCTAACTCTTGCAAGCTTACAATTTCTTTTAGCTGAAATAATTTCTGAACTCTATTCAACTCCAGCATTGGCTGACTTACTCAAAGTCATGGCGGTAATTTACTTATTCTACCCATGGGTAAGTGTTCGTGTATTTTTGTTACATAGAGCCAACTGCATGCGTTGGTTCAGCTTGCGAAGTGGTTTATGTACTATCACTGAAAACCTTTCTATTGCGCTTTTTGCATTTTTAGGTGCAGATATTATGGCTGTCGCTTACGGAAAAATTGTTTTTTCTTTGCTGTGGTTGATCTTATTTTCTTTCTCTCCAGTTAAAGCCTACGGGATAGGCTTCAATTTTACTATTTTTAAGCAATTACTTAGTACATCAAGACAATTATGCAGTAGTGAATTCCTACATACCTTAAGGGCAAATGCAGATGTATTTATTGCAGGTAAACTTATGGCTCCAGAAGTTTTTGGATTTTACATCTTCGCAAAAAATGCAGGGGTTGGATTGAGTCAATCGATTGGTAATGTATTTTCTAGTGCCTTGTTTCCTTTTCTTTGTAAATTACAACGTCAGGGTAACTTGTTCAAACAGCTACGTTTAGTTTATTTTATCAGCCTTTGTGTAGGGTTATTATTTGTAGGGCAGGCGATAATTGTTCCACTGTATATGCCTATAATTTTTGATGCTAAATGGCACGCTACAATACCTGTTGCCACCATTATGTGCTTAATCGCATTGCCTATGGTTATTGTGAATACCTATTGCCTGATTGAACGGGCAAAAGGCTATTACGCCAATGAAACTAGAACACGACTTATTTGCTTGTTGATTACGGTGTCAATGCTCCTCCTGTTATCACCTGAACAACCAATGAATTTTGCTCTCACTCTATTGTTTAGCAGTTTCCTATGGTGTTTTGCTCTTTATTTTGGAAAGACAATTAAAGGCGGAATATCAATTTTTATTACCTCATTTAACCGGAGAAGTTCTCATGAATATTAATCATATCCCTATGATTTCAGTAGTTATACCTATGTTTAATGTTGAAAAGTATATTGAGCAGAGTATTCAGTCTGTTCTAGTGCAAACGTATCATAATTTTGAATTGATCTTAGTTGATGATGGTTGCAGTGATGATACCTTGAAATTAGTCGAACAATTTGATGACCATAGAATTCGATTAATTCAACAACAAAATAGAGGCTTATCAGGTGCCCGAAATACAGGCATTGATGCCTCTCGTGGTTTTTACATAGCCTTACTTGATGCAGATGATTACTGGGCTCCAGATAAACTTGCAAAACACCTTCACCATTTAAATACCCACCCGGATGTTGGAGTGAGCTATTGTCCATCATTATTTGTTGATGATAATAGTAAGCTGTTAGGTATTGGCCAATTTCCAAAACTGACTGATGTCAGCAAACAACACATATTTTGTCGTAACCCCGTTGGAAATGGTTCAGCACCTGTCATAAGGCGATCTTTGTTAAATGATATAGGATATTTTGGGAAAAATAAGGATCAATATCGAAAAATGTATTTTGACGAAAGCTTACGACAATCGGAAGATATAGAGTTGTGGACAAGAATTGCACTCACAACAAAGTGGAAATTTGAGGGAATTGTTGAACCCTTGACCTATTATCGTGTGAATGAAGGAGGGCTATCAGCTAATCTAGGTAAACAATTACAAAGTTGGCAGCATGCAGTGAATCAAAATAACTTTAGAGATCCTGATTTTTTCAATAAGTATTATACGTTAGCGAAAGCCTTTCAACTTAGGTACTTGGCACGAAGAGCTATTCAAAGTAAAAGCAAACTGGCTGGGCTAAGCTTAATTCACCAAGCTTTATTTTGCGATCTACGCATATTAGTCCATGAGCCGAGTAGAACCTGTATTACTTTTTGTAGCGCATGGTTAAAGTTATTGCCTGTTAAACTTTATGCCTGTATTGAGCAAACAGCAATGGCATTTTTAGGGCATAAAAAAATAAGTTAATCTTATCAAAACACTCTAAAGTGAAATACTGACTTAGACCCTGTAACAAAATCTGTTATAGGATTCTGATATAAGGTGATATGACTATATTTTTGTGAAAAGTAGTATTCTGTTGTTTGCTGGCATTTCAATATCTTCATTTAAAGAAAGTCCTGATTTTGATGCTAATTGACAAATTGCTTCAAAATCACGAATTCCGCTGTGCTCGTCTCGGTCTTTTAGCCACAGATCAAAATTAGCATTGCTTTCGCTTGTGTATTTACCTTGATAATTAAAGGGGCCATAAATACATAGTGTTCCATTTTGGGGTAAGTTTTTTTCTACCATTTTAAAAAAATTATGGACTAGTGGCCAACTGATAATATGTAAGGTGTTTGCTGAAAAGATAGCATCAATATCATTAGGTAATGAAGGTTCATCTGCTAAATCAATCACTAGAGGGCGCTTAATGTTAGTAGAAGGGAAGTCATCTATCCACTGATTAATACCCGCATGATTAATAGGTAAGTCACTAGTTTGCCATGTTAAAAAAGGCAATTTTTTAGCAAAATAAATCGCGTGCTGGCCTGTACCAGAGCCTATTTCTAATACATGTTTTTGATCAATAAAGGCACGCTTTACTATCTTTAATATTGGCTGTTTATTGTTTTCACAGGCTTGTGAAAATGGCTTTGGCATTAGGATTTTCCCTTAAAATTAGTGTTATTCTGCTTTAAATGGCAAAAATTGTTGGCAATGTTCTAAATAACGCTGCATTTGCTGCTGCTCTTGTAGGCAAAACTGTTGAATCGCTGTTCTAAAGCCTTGATGTTTTATCCAGTGATAAGAGTGAGTTAAAATGGGTTCAAATCCTCGTTGAATTTTATGTTCGCCTTGGGCGCCAGGGTTAAAGACCTGTAACTTATGCTTAATACAGAACTCAATCCCTTGATAGTAGCAAAGCTCAAAGTGAAGGTTGTTATATGTTTGTGTACATCCCCAGTACCGACCATAAAGTTGTTGTTCATCGAAAAAGAACCAAGAACAGGCGATATCACAATCATTAATGCTCGCGATCACTAATAAAATATTATTCGGAAGTGATTTTACTATGTCCGTAAAAAAGTTTTCGGTTAAATGGGGCGAATGCCCGCGTTTTAAATAGGTTAGTTGATAAGTTAAGTAAAAAAAGGAAAGTTCTTTTGGGGTGATATCTTTGCCCAGAATTTGTCTAACTATTATATTTTGTTGTGAAATTGATAAGCGCTCTTTTTTGACATTCTTTCTTTTTCTTGCGGCAAATGTAGATAAAAATTCATCAAAGTCGTGATACTGGCGATTAAACCAATGAAATTGTACAGTATTACGCTGAAATACATTGTTTGATGCTAGCGGCTGAATCGACTTTTCTTGCGCAAACAAAATATGCCAACTGTTAATGTTACTTTCAAGACAATGCTCAGATAGAGCAGGGAATAAATGGCATAACTCTATGTCATTTGTTAAAAGCTTCGTGCTTGTTATCGGTGTAAAGGGGATTGTAGCCACTAATTTGGGATAATAGGACTCATTATGCTTTTCATATGCATCAGCCCACGACCAGTCAAATACGTATTCTCCCCAGGAATGCTGTTTGATATACATTGGGAGTATCGCATCATCATTATCGGAATTTGAGCACAATAAGTGATGAGGTTGCCAACCAGTTTTATGGCAAACTGATTGGCTTTTTTCTAGTGCGTTAAAAAATTGATAGTTTACAAAGGGCGAATTGGAATCTGCTAATGACTGCCAAGTTAATTTATCAATGTTATCAATTGAGTTTACAAATTCAGTTTTCATTACACAAACTTATCGAACCTATTTGTAATTTAATATCAATATCTTAACCTCAATTTATTGTCGTTGTCATTAAATCATTCCCTTCATAATGGCTTTAAAGAAAATATTAATACACGCTTTTGTTTATAAAGTTAATGCTTTAACTCTGTTTTTTCCTGCTGTTTTTGCTATATACATCGCTTCGTCAGCTCTCATAATCACTGTGTGAAAGGTATCGTCTTTATGAAATTCAGTAACACCAAAGCTACAGGTAACTGTACCAACATTATTAAATGTAGAAGTTGCGATTAACTCTCTTATATTTTCAATTGCTCTTTTAGCTTCTTCAATATTTGTTAAAGGCAAAATGATAACAAACTCTTCACCACCCCATCTTGAGAAAATATCTGTGCTTCTTAAGTGCTGTTTTATTTCTAGTACTAGTTGCTTTAACACGTTATCACCTTCGGGATGCCCAAAGGTGTCATTGATCTTTTTAAAATTATCTATGTCTAATATTGCCAGGGAAAAAGTTTCTTTCTTGTATCTATGTACCCGTTCCATTTCACTTTTAAGTTTTTGTTCAAACATAAATCGGTTAAAAATGCCTGTTAAGGTGTCAATCGTTGATAGCTCTTCATATTTGATAGCCTTATCTTTTAACACTTTATTTATTTTATGCAATTGGGAATCATTCGTCCTCATTACATCAGCCCATTTTGAATAAATACGGGCTAATAATTCTTCTTGGGTGATTTGTCCTAAAATTTCACCGTCATAATCTTCCACAATTAATCGTTTAAAATGTTTACTTTGAACGAATGCTAAAGCACTTGATATCGTAGTCGAACTATTAACAGTATCAATGGGGTAGCTCATATATTCCGAAATAGGTTTTGATAGGTCTTTCTTTTCACCAAAAATATGAACAACATCTTTGGTGGTAATTATCCCTCTAGCTATATTTTCATCATCTTTTAAAATAATACAATCGCTTAACTTATCCATTTTTCCTAAAATATCAATGGTAGGTGATTGCATGTTTTCATGTTTCAAATTGGTACTCAGCATTATTTCGCCAATAACTCTTTTCTCTAACATTAGTTTAGGGTCAATACTTGACAATAAGTCATAATAGGAAACAAACCCTTTTAAGGTGTTGTTAGTGTCTACAACACATAAACAATTATTATCAGAACTGACATAAGCGATTGCATCGGTAACGGATGTTGTTTCTAGTACAGAGGGTATCGAATTAAATTTGATACTTTTTAGTTGCGTATTAAAGTCAACACCTTGATGTTTTAACTTGACCAAATCATTGACAGTAAAAATAGCATAGTGATTATTTTTACTTTTGTTTGGCTGAATGATTACATCACGATGATTTTCTAAATACATCAAGTCTACTGCTTGGTTAATCGTATTTTCTTGCGTGACCGATGCAACATTTATTGTTGCAATATCTAGTATGTTAGGTGTTAACAATCGCTCTCTCTTTGTTTGAAAGTGTATATATTTAAGTATAAATCATGGGGACTTTTTTTTTAATTATGGAACATGATCTAGCGCATTGAATTAGACGAAAAGCAATGTAATTGGCAAGATTGAATTATTTAGATAACTTAACCTATTTGTTTTAACTCAGCATTATAATGCTGACTGTTTTGAACATAATGTTCAGAACCCTCAGCCAGTATTGCTTTGGTTTTTTCATCGAGTGGTTTTATCACTTTTGCGGGTGACCCTAGCACTAAACTGCCATCTGGAATGAGCATATTTTCAGTGACCAAAGCATTAGCGCCAACTAAACAGTTTTTACCCACTTTAGCCCCATTTAATACCACGGCATTTATGCCAATTAAACTACCTTCACCGATAGAGCAACCATGTAACATTGCTTTATGACCTACCGTGACATTTTGGGCAATAGCGATAGGGAAGCCTTCATCAACATGCAAAATAGACCCGTCTTGAATATTTGAGTTTTTACCTATCTTAACTTGTGCCTTATCAGCTCTAATGACCACATTAAACCAAATACTGGCATTTTCACCTAATACTGCATCGCCAATGACACTCGCATTGGGTGCGATAAAACAGCTTTCTGGAATGACTGGAGATAATTTACCTATCTGATAGAGCATGTTTTTCACCTTAATCTGGATAACTTATTCAATGTACTTAGCTTAAATTGAGCCTTTACTAATTCTCTAATGGTAATATTATCGAAAAAATACTGCCTTTATTTATTTCACTAGTCACGGTTACACTACCTTTATGAGCTAATGCAATATGTTTGACTATCGATAGGCCTAATCCCGTGCCACCTAACTGCCTACTTCGTGCTTTATCTACGCGATAAAAACGTTCAAATAAGCGAGACAAATGTTCTTCAGGAATACCACTGCCTTTGTCTTCTACGCTTATTTTAATTTCATGAGCTTGTTTTGTAACCGTTATTTTTATTTGGCTATTGCCATCACTATATTTAATTGCATTATTTAACAGGTTAATAATAGCTTGTTCTATCAAGGAAGAGTTATGCAAAAATGATATGTCTTCTGCATTGTTTAAAATAATATCTATATTTCTTTTTAATGCTTTGTCTTTACAGAGAAAAATAGCATTACTTAGCGCTAACGTAATGGACTCATCTATAAAATCAATTTCATCAATCTCTGTTTCTTTTTCTATTTTAGACAAGGTTAATAAGTTTTCGATAATACTTTCTAAGCGGATCGAATGTGTATGTATAACATCAATAAAATAGGCTCTTTTTTCTTTGTCTAGATCAGGAAATTCTATTAACGTTTCAGAAAGCCCTTGAATGGCAGTAAGTGGCGTTCTCAATTCGTGTGATACATTGGAAACAAATTCTTTTCTTTGTAATTCAAACTCTTTTAGTTTAGTTATGTCATTAAATACTACAAGGGTGCCACATTTTTTCTTGTGAATATCCAGTAGGGGAGCTGATTGTGCAAAGAGCACTTGTTCATATTCAACGTCACTATGAATAACTATCTCTTGTCCTACCGGTGTGTTTTGTTGTAAGGCAAATAAAATTAGTTTGTGTAATTCATCATTTTCTATGACACTTTTTAATTCTGCACCTTCAATGTTCTTTTCTGATATTTTTAAAATATTATAGGCGGCTTGATTAATCCGAAGGATATTTTCACTACTATTAACAGCTATAACTCCTTCAACCATGCTAGAAAAAACGGCTTCTTGCTCGTTTCTTTGATTAAGAATAATTTCAATTCGCTGGTTTAATTGAATGGCAATTTCGTTAAATGCTTGACCTAATTGTTCAGATTCACGTGAGTCGCTTGACTTTAATTGAACACGGCTAGAAAAATCTCCTTTGGCTAACTGTTGAGCTTGTACTTTGATAACCTCAAGAGGCCTGACTAACGCTTTTGACATCCACCAACTAGCAAATGCAGTAATTATAATAAGAATTAAAAAGCCTGATGACACCTTATAATAAATACTCCACAGGGCATTTTGTAATGTGTATAAAGGGGTTGAGGTTCTCATTATGCCAATCATTTTATCTGCATTTATGATTGGCATTGCAAAATACATGGAGTCAATTTGAAGTGTATGACCGTATCTTGTTGATAACCCTTTTCCGCTTAATGTTGCTTGTATGATTTCAGGACGGTTTTTATGATTGTCCATTGTTGTGGGATCTTTTTTATTATCCCCGATCACTTTTCCTGACGGTAATATGATGGTGATTCGTGTAGATGATTCGTCACCGAGTTGTTGGGCTTTTTTTTGAATATCTTGATGGTTTTGAGATTGAATCAGTCTAGAAAACTCAGGCGTTAATATTTTTGCTCTTATTTCTAGATCGTCAGCGCGCTCTTGGTAATAGAATGATTTAAATGACCATAGTGCGATCATTACAATGGCGAGTAATGAGATAAATGAAATAATTAAAAAGGAAGGGTATAACTTCCAAAAAAGAGTTTTGCGTTTTATTTTCATTTTATATTCGTTAGTGTGTCTTTGTTGCTTTAGCTTATTTTCCAATATGGTTGTAGTTTATCTTAAGCTATCTTGGTTTCATATTACTTAGTACCACTGGTTTGATACTTTGATGAATATTTATGAATATTAAGACTCTATTTTAAGGGGAGGGTGTTTGATTAAATGATATTAAAAAGCGTTATTTTAAAAAATAACGCTCAATTTAGGGTTTATTAATCTATACGTTAAATTACCTGCTTAAAAGGTATACTGAACTCTAAGTGCAATGGCGTTATCTGTGAGTTCCTTATCATCATAAAACTGTTCAGCGTTAATATAATTGGCCATAAATTTTAAATTTTTGTTTACGGTATAATTTAAGCCGACTGAATAGGTTTCTACTTCATAGGCTTCTTCAACTAATTCAAACTGACTATATCGGCTCGTTAGTTCCCAACCTGACGAATTAGCACTGCCTAATACGCCTTTCTTATATTGTCTGTTTTCGCCTGATAGTTGATAACTGACTTGGAGAAAACCACCTTGATAATCATACTCTGCATTTGAGGTATCGGTAACGGTAGACTGTTGCCATTCAGCTAAAGCAGTGATACCAGAATGTTGCCATAAAAGTTCAATACCTTGAAGTGATTCTTTATTTGCCAGTATATTATTTCCTTCAATTAACGAATCAGCGGTATGTACTTCCATTTTTTCATTAATTCTAAACTCAGTACCATCAAGATCTCGTTCACTAAATGCGACACCAATATGCAGTAATTTATTTTCTTCTCGCCAAGGTAACCAGGCAACTCTACCGGTAATGGCTGAGGTATTTTCATTTTCTTCTGGGTGAAAATAGCCTAACTGCCAGTTAAATCTATCTTCATCACCTGATAAATTAATACCTAAAGATCTACCCGGTGCCAATGCTGACGTAACCAAGCTTCGTTCAATCATTAAGGTATTACTAGAAGACGTTAATCTTTCTAACCCAAAACCTTCTTTTTGTTTACCAATGGTGATATCAGCCCACTCCCAGCCCTTGTATTTTATATAGGCGTCTTTTATCTCAGCACCATCATCAGAAAAATCTATTTTCAGTTTTGCTTTCCAATCATCCATGAGATCCGTTTTGAAACCCAACCGTGCACGTCTTATCTCTGAACGTTTTTGAGAGCTTTCACTATCTTCCATAAAACCCGCATCAAAGCTGTCATGATCCAACATGATCTCACCACTGATTTTTATATCTTTTGAAAAGACATTGGTGCTTAACAGCGCGCTATAAAGCCCAGTAATCATTAAACATGACTTACCTGTTTTTCGATTGTTCATGATAGCTCCTTTAAGGCACTGATGTTGTTAGTAGGGTATCTTTGCATATGTTCACTTTGTGGGAGAAAGCTGACTTTTAGTTGGGCGGTATCACGAAGGAAATCAATATGTTCAATTTCAACCATTTCTACTTGTAGGCCAGTTCTTGTCCTTAAATCGTTAATGAGCTCAGTTCTTTTTTCAGGCGTAATATTTTCTATACGTTCGTAACAAATGCTTTGAGTTTGATACCCTTTGCCAATTACGTTTGAGTCCATGGTGAAGGCGAGAAGACAAATAACACCATTTAGAATGGTTAAATCAACTAGGTTCATTTGCCCAACGGATGTTAATAACGCAATCGCTGTAACCAAAAATAAATAAGTCATTTCTTTAATGGAAATAGATTCAGTTCGATACCTTAACATGGTAAAAACTGCGAAAAGACCAAAAGAAAATTCCATCGACATATCAACGCCATGCAGTAGGTAGGTGATGATAAAAATGCCAACACCAAACAAAATGAACGAACTTGCGACGGTTGAGTTTTTACTTACGCGATAATAGCAGGCGAAACACAAAATAAATAAAGACGTTAAGTTTACTAAGAAGCGGGTGATAAATATAAAATCTAGTTCGGTCATACTAATTACTCTTTAATAAGGAAATGTGCTCAGTGCGATTAAGTTTTTCTAACTGGGATAAAATGGGTTTAAATCGGTTTGACTTAACGGATGATTTATATAGCAATGCACAACCAATGCAGTACTTACTAAAAGAAATAGGAAATATATTATTAGCACTCATCAGCTGATAAAAAGGCGATTGTTTAGACTTTTTATTCTGTTTAAGCTCTGCAATAAAAAACTTGGGTAGTTTTACATTGTTGCTTCCTCTTCTGTCTTGGTACCAAAGATCAAAGTCTAATGTTAGTCGCTCAGCTTGAGCTTCATTAGCCAGTGCAATGCGTTTATAGCCGCTTTGTTGTCTAACATCTAAACTCGTAATGCTTGTTTGCATGTGTTCATCAATGAACTGTGCACATTGTTTGTATTCATTTTGGTGACCTGTAAGTTTAATTCGACTTTTGATGGTGCGATTTTTATTGTTTTTTAGTTTCACTTCTAAAAATTCTGTATTGGTATCAACATAACTTCTACGTCTTATCTTATAGCGGTTTAATTTGCCATTATGGTGATCGTGGTAAAGTGCCATGTCGGGCGTGTCGAAATATTGATTATGATAACTGGAAACTCGATTGCTATTAATTTCAAGGACGCTATAGAAGTGTTTAAGTTGAATAAGTAAATCGGGTAAAAAAGATAGCGGCAGAATAAATTTACTATCAACTCTATCCATCAAATTAGCGGCATCAAGATCCGTTAGGCCATGACTATTAAATAACGCGAGTGCTTTATTTAAAGATTGATTAGTAACAGTTTCTGCTTTTTCTAATTTTAAACTTCCATCAAAGGGGGTTGGCTTTAATAACTTTACATCAGGATGTTGAGAAAAAATGCTGGTGTTAATGCTACTAACGCAAGATTGCAGATTGATCATAAATTTCATCGCTCATAATTGATAATTATTGAGGGGAATAAAGTGGCAGAAAAGGGTTATATTTAGTTGTTTTCAACTATATACATTTCTACCACTAATATTACTATTGAGGGTTAACGCGGTAAGCAGTTAACACTAATTACAAAACCCACTGCCATTGCCAGCGGATGGCAGAGTGCCATTTAACTGTTTAGTCATATTCTCTACACGATAGTTGATGAATTCGGTTAAACCAAAAAAGTTATACACTGAGGAATTGAGGTTTTGCTCGAACGCGGCTTCTCCATAAAAAGCACTTGGGTCGTTAGCGACATGTTCACGAATTAAATTAGCAATTTCTGTTACACGCGCACTAAAAGTATCACTCGATAATGGTCCATCGATTAATTCCCATAAATAATCATGATAAATATCGAGGTTATTTTCATTGGCAAACACATTAGCAATCATAGGCCTATTAGCAAGCGCGCCACTGGTTGGCTCGTCGATATAAAGCTCTCTCACATCAACTCTATTACAGCTCATAGCAAACGTGCCAAAAGACTCATTAAAATCCCAAGGCAAGAAACTGAATACACCATCTTGATCGTATATGTAGTAGTTGTGGGCCAATGTACCGTGATAACTGTCTAAGTTAGATAATGCGACACTAACTGACATATATCTAAGTAGGGCATCAACATCAATTACCTCAGTAGAGCCATTATCCATTTGTTCAACAAAATTAATAAAAGCACCGTTATCTGTGGTTTCTTCATTGGTTTGTAAATTTATATCGCTGTAGCTGTCAATGTCATTATTTATCCATTGAAGGTCGCTGCCTGTACCATCAGGTTTATATAAATCACCATTTGAATTAGCAAAATTATTTTCTAAAAACTCACCATCAATGGCTTCAACCATAAGATATAAACCAAATAACTCACCGTTTACATAGAAATTAACAAAAGCATGTTTGGGTGTTGCTACGCCCATTTCCTTAAGCAAGTCATAGGCAAAAACTTCACGCATATAAGAAGGATCGTTAAAAGAGTTTTGTAAGGTGAATTTCTTCAAGCCAAAGAATTTTTGTCCATCAACATATTCGTTAATATCTACCTTAAAGCTATATCTGTCACTTGTTGAGCGTGCAACACTGCTTAAGCTTGAGCCACCTTTAGTTCGAATAGCTACACTGTCAAGTGATACTCCATTAAAGGTAATGCTTGTTTCATGATATTCTTCATCAAGTGGATTGTTTAAAATATCTTGCCAATTCTCTGTTGTAATAGTAATAAATAAGTCTTCTACAACACTTGGATCGAACGCAGTGGCTAACTCATTTTCGGTGCCTTTACTTGGTGTTAGAAAATCTTTATCCCAACTACTTGCGTCGCTACTTCCATTACTCGAACTATCACTTAAGCCATAACTAAACCCTTCAGGTACGTCACTGTTATCCCAGTCAATATAATCGACAGTTTCATCATTTAATATCAGGCTTAATTCGTCTGTTTTACCTAGTTTGAAGGGCACGTAGTAATCATTAGGGTCTTCATCAGTCGCGTAGATAACAATGTATTCATTAGGCGCTAATACAACATCAGGTAATGTTACCGGGTCAATATCATCACTCTCATCAATGATTTGGTAATCGGCTAACGATATATCCGAACTGCCATTATTGTATAATTCAAACCAATCGTTTCCATCATCAATGTCATTTGCGACCACTTCATTGATAAGCAGTGGTCCGTGGAGTGCAGTAATGTTGCTTGTTGCAGGTGAGGGTTCAAGTGTTTGTGTACCGTCACTGCCATCAGGAAAACGACCATAGCTATACCCGATAAGCGCTTGACCTTTATTCCAACTCAATTGGTCAATTAAATCATCACCTTGATATAAGCTTACTTGATCACTTGAACCTAGTTTAAACCCAATACTGTCTACGCCTTCAACTTCATCTGTAGTGGCATAAATCCGATAGAATTCACCCGTAACTAGTGTTACATCTGGAAGGGGGAATAATTCACTATTTTCGTCTGCAATGGTGTAATCAGATAAGTTTACAGAGGTTGAGCCGGTAACATATAGTTCAATCCAATCGTTACCATCGGCATCATCTTTCGCAACGACTTCATTGATGCGAAGCGGAGCATCTTCATTGAGGACTATATCTAAAATAACCGTCTCAACTGTACTCGCTTCTATATTCGCTTCACCTGGCGTAGGCGTTAAAGTTTGTGCGCTACCGGTGCCGTCTGAAAATAATCCGTAACTTGTTCCTTCACTGGCTTCACCTTCTAGCCAGTCAAGCTCATCTACTTGAACATCGTTTTTAAAGAGTGTGACAGCATCATCACTACCTAGTTTAAACGTGACATAATAACCGTTATCAGGTGGGGTATCATCTTCATCAATTGCTTGGATAACGATGAAATCACCTTCCGCTAAAGTCACTTCTGGCAGTGATTGCGCAGTATGTTCAGTATTATCATCAACGATGCTATAGGTTGATAAATCTACATCACCTTCTACCGCATAAAGTTCGATCCAATCATTGCCACCATCAATTGCGCTAGCAACAATTTCATTAATAACAAGTTGTGATGTTGCAGTGTCGTTACTCTCGGTAACTTCTATGATTTCAGTTGTCTCTGAGGTGTCACTTTCATCACTAGTACCTCCACAGCCCAGAAGTAGGGTGCTACCTAATAATAAAGAATACGATAAAAGGGGATAATATTTCATTTGTTAATCTCAAGTTTAACATCATAAGAGATAGTCACTTTATTCAGTGAAGGTGCAAACAATGTGCAACAAATAAGGAAAGGTAGATAAATTCATGGTTATATACGAAGAAAGCGTTACCTTTTATGAAAAGGTAACGCTTTAGACTGTATTAACTCAGAGTAGTTATTTTTTATTGAGCAAAAAGAACAGAGTTAATTGTTTAACTTTTGGAGAGAGATATTTTTTAGGCGCTGGTATTAATAATTGAGTCGCCATCTTCAATATCAAATTTTTCAATCATTTGTGCCAATATTGATTGTTTGTCTTCATCACTCAGGCTACTACTGTTACTTGTGGCAAGTTTTTCTTCCATAAGCTCTGTTAGATAATCAACCATCGACGTTATTTCGTCAGTACTTTGTTGCGGCGGTGGAGGAGGAGGTGGTCT
>JAWUXK010000124.1:0-12291 GCA_034111385.1 Colwellia sp.
ATCAGAAGCACGAAATAATAATTTTAATTAAACTATTACTGTTAATGGATACAAGGAACGCCTAAAGGCTATTATTGGAAGGGAAAATTATGGATGATTCAAGTGCGAAATTTGAAAGAAACCTATCAACGGAAAATTTAAAACTTCTTTTTGAAAATAATCTAAAAAATAAATCAGGAAAAGGTATAGATGGTATTAACTGCTCGCAGTTTGAAAGTGAAATATTACCAACTGTTTCAAAGTTATCCGAAAAATCAATATCATCCAATTATAGATTTAGTCCTTATCTTGAAATAGTTAAATCAAAAGGGAGAGGAAAGCAGCCTAGAATAATATCTAAACCCACAATCAGGGATAAGCTTATTTTATGTGCACTTAAAGATACCCTACATGAGCTGTATGGTGATTGTGTTCAAAACCAGCTACCAAATACATTCATTCGAGAAATTAAATTATTACTGCACAATAATGAAGCTGGACTTCATTATTTAAAAATTGATATCAAAGGATTTTATGATAACTTAAATCATAAAATCCTACTCAACCATTGTTTAAAAGATATTAGTCATAAAGGCGCGGTAACCCTTATTAGACGTGCAATCATAAATAAAACAGTACCTAAGAATTACAAAAAGATAGATAGCTCTTTATATCAAAATAGAGTTGGTGTGCCTCAAGGACTATCTATATCTAATGTTTTGGCTGGTATTTATATGAAGGATTTTGATATAGAATTCAATGGTGTAGGGTTGAAATATCTAAGATATGTTGATGATATTTTAATTTTTGCAAAACAACATGAAATAGATATCATAGAACAAAAAATAGAAAGAGCTTTAATTAATATAGGCCTTGAAACTAATGATAAAACAGAAAAAGGAAATATATCCAAATCATTTGATTACCTCGGGTATCAAATATCCTTGGAAAAAGTTTCTGTAAGGGAAGCAACAGTAGATCGCTTTATAACATCAATAATAGCTATGATTACAGATTTTAAGCATAATTTTAAGCACCGTGTGAAAAACTCTAAATGGATGACTGCTACTAATATTAAAGATTTATTTTTATTAAACCTAAACGAAAGGATTACAGGGGCAATAACAGAGAAAAAAAGATACGGATGGATATTTTATTTTATAGAAATTACTGATATTTATTTACTTCATAAGATTGACGCAATAATTATTAATCAATTTAAGAAATTAGATATGTTTGACTCTAACCCCCCATCTGAATTGAAAAGTTTAGTTAAAAGTCATTATGCAGCAAAGTTTTCTACTTTTGATGGCTATATCCATAACTATTGGCTTTATGACTCAGTAACTAAAAAAATTCAATTTTTGGTTAGATTTGGATATATTGCTGAAGATGACACTAAAAATTATTCACAAGAAGAAATTGAAAGAAAATTTGAAATAGCAAAGATGTCTCGAATAGTGAAATTAGAAGAAGATATTGGTAATATATCTTAAGTACCCTCCTTGTACTAAGTACAAGTCCCTATCTTAAGATAATGGGCTGAGGTAATAAAATCGGCTTAGGCTGTTTCTAGTTTCTAATAAACTTTACTGTTGTTAGAAAATTAATAATCTGAATCACTAGGAGGGTACTCCTTAAAGGGAATTAAATGACTACGGATAATACAACCAATAAAACAAATTTAAACAATCGAATATGGCGCACTAAAGGAGCGAGATTTAACGCCTATAGAAGGTTAGAAAAAAAGAATTCAGCTTTAACATTTATCACTTCGTTCTCTTCTATACATCTACTAGCAATTGCAATCCTACAATTAAGCAGCCTTGTTCCTTTATCTGCCGACCAATCTAAGTTGCTCAACTTTATTTCAATTACTATTTCTATAATTATTTTAGCTTATAGTCTTTTTGAAGGAGGAAAAGAACACGGCTTGAAATCAGAAAGACATCATTTATGTGGAATAGAACTTGATAGGTGCTATTCAAGGTTACAACATATTACTGATGGTAGCACTAGTGAGCTCATTAAATTAGCAAACGAGTATAATGATGTAACTGAAAAATACTTACTCAACCATGATTCAGTAGATGATGAGTTTTTTCAACTACAAAACCCAAATGATTTTGAAAATATGAAATCAAATGATTTCCTCAAAAAACTTACCGTAAAATTCCTTTATTCATATTATGACAACGTAAAAGCTATTATATTTGCATTTGTTCCCCTTTATGTCTCAATCAAAATTATATGGGGCTAGTAAGACAATTAACCTCTCCATATGGTGGGCAAATTGGTGGGCAAAGCCATAAATCATATCAAAAATAAAGCTATACAACTTTTTTGATAGTATTTATAAAAATAAATCAATAAACAGATCGCGAATATAGAATAGTAATCAAGCGAATTATGTTTATTAAAGAGCCATTGTCAAACGATGGCTTTTTTTATGGGTAAATAAGCACGATTACATAGTAAAGCTTCATATTGCTTGGTATAACATGGTTAGATATTTTTATAAGGATGCCTTCAATATGATCACATTATCCGCAGAGCAATGTCGCGTAATTGGCGTAATGCTAGAAAAAGAAACGACAACCCCAGAGCAGTATCCTCTTTCTATCAATGGTATTACTGCAGGCTGTAATCAAAAAAGTAACCGTGATCCAGTTATGTCACTTTCAGACGGTGATGTACAAAACATTGTTGATGAACTGGTTAAAATGAGCCAATTAATGATCGATCATAAAGCCTCTGGTCGAGTAAATAAATATTTTCATCGTTTCTGTGATACCGAATTTGGTAATTTTAAATTCACGCCTCAACAAAGGGCTATTATTTGCGTTTTATTTCTAAGGGGACCTCAAACGCCAGGTGAATTAAGAACTCGCACTAATCGTCTTGCCGATTTTTCCGATGTAAGTGAAGTAGAAACAGCCTTAAATGAATTACAAGATTTGAACAATCAAACATTGGTCAAAAAACTTGAACGTGAACCTGGAAAACGTGAATCCCGTTATATACATTTATTCTCAGATATTGATGAAAATGATTTGGCTCAATCCAATGGTTCTCAAAGCGACGTTATTGCTGTGGAAAATAACACCTCACTCGCTCAGCGAGTTATGGAATTAGAGCAACAAGTGGCGTCATTAACAGAACAAGTAACCTGTTTAACCGAGCTTCTTGAAGATAGATAAACATTATTTAATCAAAAAAAAGTGTGGCCAAAATTTTGGTCACACTCGTAGATATCATTGAACGTAAACTACTCGTATCTGTTTCTATGTTCTGGTAAATCACTATGATATTGAACAAATTCGACTTCATAGCCACTTGGATCGATAAAGTAAACATTGCTTCGATATTTATCTTTAGCGCCTTCTTTATCAACCGAAAATCCCGCTTGCGCTAAACGCTCAATAACCCCTGTTAAATCGCTGGTCACATAGGCAAAATGAGCAAGACCAACTTGATGACCAGATAAATCACGATTTTTATCTACGCCATTATCATTAAAGGCTATGTATTGGTAGTCATCACCAAAATGTACCCAATTACGAGTTTTACCAGACCATTCGTTAATACCACCGCCGCGAACGCCCCAATGAGGGAAGGCTGCCTGATAAAATGTTAGTGCCTCTTTAATGTCACTTACGACTAAGTTTATATGCTCTAAAGTAATCATGCTGTTCTCCTGTACTACATTGGTATTTGTTAATTAGTTCTACATACCGTTTGTGTAGCGCTCTTCATTTTTATAAGGCCTAATTGATAAATTTGTTCGTAGTGCGCGCAATGATTCGCTGTAGTTATATAAAGTATGTAGGCTGTAGCAGATACGGTCTCTAATATTGTTATCTTTATTGGATAATTTTGAGTGACTATCGCAATTAAGTATTTCTCCCACACTCCTAATAATAAGGTGGTCAGGTATTGCAACAAGCTTGTTATTTTTGAATGCATTCATACGTAACTCGGCAATAGGATATGCTCCACTAACACCGGCAGAGATCGCTACCAGTAATACGGGTTTGTGGGCTGTATCTTGACCTGAGCACATTAACAGTAAATTCTTCAATAGAGGTGACGCCATGCCACTCCATTCAGGTGTAATCATTACGAATGCGTCAGCTTGTCTTATTTCTTCGTTTAATAATGGCCAGTCACTTTGCTCCGAAGATTTACCTACTTGCGTACCGTCCCATAAAGGTAAGTTATATTGGCATAGCTCGAAGTGGGTAACTTTTTCATAGCCAGTTACTGATTCTGCTATATATTCAGCTACTTTTACGCTTTGTGATTGTGTTCGTTGGCTAGCACTGATAATAACTAAATTCATATTACGCTCTCATTATGTGGTATGGCTGTTTCTTGATAGCTACGTTGTTTAGTAGTTATTATGTAAAGTAAACTCTTTACATAATTTAATCAAGTGTAAATGAAAAATAAATAAATAAAAAAGTTTACATAAGTTTTTATTGAGTGATAATAGTTGTAGTCAATGTATTGGAGTCACTATGAAAACTCATCATCGAATTATTGAATTACTTAAAACTCAAGGGCCTTTGACTGCTAAAGCGTTAGCGCAAGATCTTAGCGTCACGACGATGGGAGTGCGCCAGCATATGCTGGCACTAGAAGAGTCAGGAGAGGTGGTTTATCACGATGAAAAAGCACCCCGTGGTAGGCCAACTCGTTATTGGTCATTAACTCAAAAAACGAATAGTCATTTTGCCGACCGCCATGATGAATTAACGGCACAGTTAATCGACTCTGTTATTGCTGTGTTCGGTGATGATGGCTTAAATAAACTCATTGCTAATAGAGAAGAGTCTTCAATGCGTAGTTATCGTCTAGCCTTAGCGGATAGATATGGCGTACAAGAAAAACTACAAAAATTGGCAAAAATACGCAGTGACGAAGGGTATATGGCTACGGTTGAGCAAGAGAGCGATTTTTTTTGGTTATTAGAAAATCATTGCCCTATTTGTGCTGCCGCAACCAAATGTACCAATTTTTGTCGTAGTGAATTACAGTTGTTCCAAAGCTTGCTTAGTGATGTGGCTGTGATTAGCCGAGAAGAGCATATTGTGGAAGGCGCAAGGCGCTGTGCATATAAGGTTATTCCACTATGACTTTTGATACAGAGTTTTTTAGCGGAATATTTTTTAGTTAGCGCAGGATGAATGGTTAAGTTCACCCTGCGTAATTTTTAATGAAAAAAGGAGTCTATTATTTAAGAAATGTTTGGTAGGCCTGATTATCTGTTTCTTCTTGAAATTGATAACCTAGAGCATTTAAATGTTGAAAAAACTCATTTTCTTTCGCCTTGCTTATGTCAAATCCGGCAAGTACTTGCCCAAATGCCGCACCATGATTTCGGTAATGAAATAGTGTGATATTGAATAATTCACCCATCGCATCAAGAAACTTTTCTAATGCACCGGGATGCTCTGGAAATTCAAAACTGAATAGACGTTCATTTTGAGCGGAACCACTACTTTTACCGCCAATCATATAACGGACATGTAATTTGGCTAGTTCATTATCGGTATAGTCAACCACATGATAGTTGGCACTTGCTAACTTATTAAGTACCTGCTCACGTTCCTCAATGTCCCCACTTAAACGCACACCGACAAAAACATTGGCACTTGATTCTCCGCAATAACGATAGTTAAATTCAGTAATTGCTCTGTTTTCTAACGTTTGACAAAAGCGTTTGAAACTACCTTTTTCTTCGGGAATAGTCACCGCTAAAATAGCTTCTTTCTTCTCTCCTAATTCACAGCGTTCAGACACATAACGTAAACTATGAAAGTTCATATTAGCACCTGATAATATGGCGACTAATGATTGATCATTCAGTTCGTTTTCATTGCAATACTTTTGTAAGCCAGCTAACGATAAAGCACCCGCAGGTTCAGCGATAACACGTGTTTGTTCAAAAATATCTTTGATTGAGGTGCATATTTCATCGGTCGTTACGGTGATAACATCATCACAGTAACGTTGAATAAGGCCAAAGGTTACTTCGCCAATACGCTTAACCGCAACACCATCAGCAAATAAACCTACCTGCTCCAGGTCAACGGGCTTTCCTGCTGCTAGGGCCGCTTTCAAGCAAGCAGAATCTTCAGCTTCAACCGCAATTATTTTAGTTTTTGGGCTGAGCTGCTTTAAGTAAACGGCCATTCCCGCTAATAAACCACCACCACCAGCGGGGATAAAAACGATATCTGCATTAGGTAGCTGTTGTAATAACTCTTTTGCAACAGTCCCTTGACCAGTAATAATATCCGTATCATCGAAAGGGTGAATAATGGTTTTATTTTCAGCTTTAGCATACTCAATGGAGGCAGTTTGTGCCTCATTAAAACTGTTGCCTACTAAACGTACTTCACCGCCAAAGCGCCTTACATTATCTACTTTAATATCGGGCGTAGTTTTAGGCATGACGATTGTTGCCTTTATGCCTAATTTATTTGCTGCTAATGCTAAGCCTTGTGCATGATTACCGGCTGAAGCGGCAATAACACCTTGCATACATTCCGCTTCAGTTAAGTTTGATAGCTTGTTATAAGCGCCACGCAATTTGAAAGAATGCACCGGTTGTTGATCTTCACGTTTTAAATAAATTTGATTATTTAAACGCGCTGATAATTTAGTTAAATGCGTAAGGTCAGTTTCTACAGCAACATCATAAACAGGCGCAAGTAATATGCGTCTTAAATAATCAAGTTGCTCAGCTTGTTCTGCTAATAACTGTTGGTTTTGTTTCTCACTCATTTGATTTGTGCTTCTTTTCTATAAGTTTTATTCAATAAAAAAGCGCCACAACATAATAGCTGGACGCTCTCATTATTAAGGTTTAGTTTTAATTAATCGTTATTAATCAACTAAGCCATCTAATAAATCACGGTTACGCACTGCGCCTTTATCTGCACTGGTGGCAAGCATGGCGTAGTTTTTAAGTGCATAGCTGATAGGGCGAACACGATCTTTTGGCTTCCAAGCATCTTTGCCTTTAGCTTCCATTGCAGCACGGCGAGCATCAAGTACTTCTTCAGAGACTTGTAAGGTTATTTCACGTGTTGGAATATCAATATGGATAATGTCGCCTTGTTCAACTAAGGCGATTGTGCCGCCGTCAGCTGCTTCAGGAGAAACATGTCCAATTGATAAACCTGATGTACCACCTGAGAAACGGCCATCAGTTAACAATGCACAAGCCTTACCTAAGCCCATAGATTTTAAGTAAGTCGTTGGATACAGCATTTCTTGCATACCAGGGCCACCTTTAGGGCCTTCGTAACGTATTACAACCACTTCACCAGCAACTACTTTTCCGTCTAACACACCAGCTACTGCTGCATCTTGGCTTTCAAAAATGTGTGCTGGGCCAGTAAATACTAAATTGTCGTCACTAACTCCGGCGGTTTTAACAACACAACCGTCTACTGCAATATTGCCTGAAAGTACGGCTAACCCACCTTCTGTTGAAAAAGCATGTCCAATACTACGGATACAACCGTTAGCTCTGTCATCATCTAATGTATCCCAACGACAATCTTGGCTAAATGCTTTAGTGGTACGAATGCCAGCAGGGCCCGCACGGTAGAATTTTTTAATGTCTTCATCTTCAGTAACCGTAATATCATATTTAGCGATTACATCGGCTAACGTTGTACCTAATACATTGGGCACATCTGTTGTTAATAAGTTAGCGCGAGATAATTCACCTAAAATCGCAATAACACCGCCAGCGCGATGCACATCTTCCATGTGATACTCAGGTGTTGACGGGGCTACTTTACATAACTGAGGCACAATACGTGATAGTTTATCCATATCTGCCATGGTGTAATCTATCTCAGCTTCTTGTGCTGTCGCAAGTAAATGCAAGATGGTATTGGTTGAACCACCCATGGCAATATCTAAACACATTGCATTTGAAAATGAATCTTTGTTGGCTATATTACGTGGTAGTGCAGATTCATCGTTATCTTGATAATAGCGTTTAGTTAATTCAACAATTTGCTTACCAGCATCTAAAAATAACTGCTCTCTATCAGCATGAGTTGCCAGCATTGAACCGTTACCCGGTAAGGCTAAGCCTAATGCTTCAGCTAAACAGTTCATTGAGTTAGCAGTGAACATACCTGAGCATGAGCCACAGGTAGGGCAGGCTGAACGTTCAACTTGATCAGATTGCTCATCAGTTACTGTTGGATCAGCACCTTGAATCATGGCATCCACTAAATCAAGTTTGATGATTTGATCACTTAGTTTAGTTTTGCCTGCTTCCATTGGGCCGCCAGATACAAAAATCACAGGAATGTTAAGACGCATTGCTGCCATCAACATACCTGGAGTGATTTTGTCACAATTTGAGATACATACCATGGCATCAGCACAGTGAGCATTAACCATGTATTCAACAGAATCAGCGATTAAATCACGTGAAGGTAAGCTATAAAGCATGCCAGCGTGACCCATGGCAATGCCATCATCAACGGCAATTGTGTTAAATTCTTTGGCAACACCGCCTGCTTCTTCAATAGCACCGGCAACTAATTGTCCCATGTCTTTTAAATGTACATGACCGGGTACAAATTGCGTGAAAGAGTTCACTACCGCAATAATAGGCTTTCCAAAGTCGCCATCAGTCATGCCTGTTGCACGCCAAAGGGCACGAGCACCGGCCATATTGCGGCCTTGGGTAGAAGTTGCAGATCTTAATTTAGGCATGGTTTTAGTATCCAATGTAAGGGTGAATTAAGCGTATAAATTTCAATAAGAATCTGCACACTTAACTTGTCTAGTTTAGTCGAATAAGTGTGCAGCAATAGTAAGATGAACTTGGAGTTATTCTACTGGTGCTAACCAGCCCCATTTATCTTCGGTGGTTCCGTCAAAAATACCAAAGAAAGCATCTTGTAAGGCTTTAGTAATAGGGCCGCGTGAACCTGTACCTACAGGTAAACCATCAACTGATTTTACCGGTACAATTTCAGTAGCCGTGCCTGTCATAAAGAATTCATCAGCAATGTATAAAGCATCGCGAGCAATTGCTTCTTCGCGAACTTCATAACCTAAATCTTGTGCTAACGTCATGACAACGTCGCGCGTTAAACCAGTTAAGATAGAGGCAGAGCTTGGTGGTGTATAGAGAACACCTTTACGTACTAAAAATAAGTTTTGTCCAGCGCCTTCACTTACCATGTTATTTACATCTAGCGCGATGCCTTCAGTATAACCATGGCGAGCAGCTTCTGTTGATATTAACTGTGATGATAAGTAGTTACCGCCCGCTTTTGCAGCGGTAGGCATAGTGTTAGGTGCTAAACGATTCCAACTAGAAACGCCCACATCAACACCGCCTTCAATGGCTTCAGCGCCTAAGTATGCTTCCCAACTAAAAGCGGCAATCATAGCGTCAGCAATAGCATCTGTAGGTGGACGTAAGCCCATACCTATATCACCTAAGAAAAACAAAGGGCGCAAGTAAGCTGATTTTAAGTTATTTTTAACTACTGCATCTTTACACGCTTGAATAATTTCCTCTTGTGTATAAGGAATATTCATACGGTAAATTTTTGCTGAGTTAAAAAGACGTTCAATATGATCTTCTAAACGGAAAATACATGTGCCTTTATGCGTTTCGTATGCACGAATACCTTCAAACACTGATGAACCGTAATGGAGTGCATGGCTCATGACATGAACGGTAGCATCTTTCCACGGCATGAGTTTACCGTTAGACCATATTAAATCTGCATTTACTTTTCCCATTTTCTATTCCTAAATTTGTTACTATTGTGGTCGGCAGATCAAAATTTTCATTTGATGTAGCCGACCTAGGTGCAATATTATTATTAAGTTATAAGTACTTACTTTCTATGCGCTGCAAAGTTGTGACGAGCTATTGTCTACTGCAACACTCTTGATGTCGACCAGTTTATTGATTTGGTCAATTAAAAGTGAAATAGAACGGTCACTACTAACCAATAGCTCAATAGTGGCAACATTATTTCCTGTGTTCACTTGAGCAGTCATACCATTGATTAAAAACCCACGGTAACGAGTTACTTGTAAAATTCGTTCAAGTACCACTTGTTTGTCATCAGTCATGATGATTAATTTATAATTATTCATACTACGCACTCTCCATCATTTCATTGTTAGCACTGTTAGGTGGTACTAGCGGCCAAACATTTTCTTTTGCATCAATTTTAACTTGTAAAAAATAAGCACCATCATGATCTAACATTTCTTTGATTGCTTCAGTAACTTCACTTTTTTGTGTAATTTCTTTGGCTTTGATATCAAAGGCTGTTGCTAACATAACAAAGTCAGGGTTATCCGATAAATCAGTTTCGCTTAGGCGACCATCAAAAAATAAATCTTGCCATTGGCGAACCATACCCAATTTAGCGTTATCTATAAGGATAACTTTAACAGGAATTTGATAGCGTTTAATCGTGGATAACTCTTGCACATTCATCATGATAGAACCATCACCAGATACTACAATAACAGTATCATGAGGGCGGCTGATTTGTGCACCTATGGCAGCCGGTAAACCGAAGCCCATAGTACCCATACTACCACTGGTTAAGAAGTCGCTTGGATCGTTAAAGCTCATGTGCTGTGCAGCCCACATTTGATGTTGACCTACATCGGTTGTTACACAGGTGTTTTCAGGCATTAATTCGCTAACTTCTTTCAATACAGCTGGCGCAAAAATACCTGTGCCTGGGTGGTCGTATCGCCATGCCCAATTTGCTTTCATTTCTTGTACTTTTGACTGCCACTCTTGAATATCTAGTGACATAGTTAATAGCGGTAAATTTTCTTTTAAATCACCTAAAATAGGTGCATCAGCCGTTCTACGTTTATTAATTTCAGCGGTATCAATATCAAAATGAATAACTTTCGCATCGGGAGCAAATTTGTCTAACTTACCCGTTACTCGGTCATCAAAACGTGCGCCAACAGCGATTAATAAATCACAGTCATGTACCGCTAAATTGGCCACTTTAGTACCATGCATACCAAGCATACCTAAATAATTTTCATCGCTAGTGTCTAGTGCCCCTAAACCTTTTAAGGTTGAAACAGAAGGTATGCCTGTTTTCTCTGCAAAGCTTCTTACTTCTTCAATTGCATTTGCCATACCAACACCGCCGCCAACATATAAAATAGGTTTTTTGGCATGTGTTAATAAATCAAGTGCTTTGGTGATATCAGCTAGCGGTAATTTAACTTTATTTTTTAATGCTGCAACTTTAGTAAACGCTTGTTCGACTTCAGCAATTTGGATATCTTTTGGAATATCGACCAATACAGGTCCTTGACGACCTTCAAGTGCGATAGCAAACGCTTTGTGTAATACTTTTTCTAAGTCATTAATATTCGTTACTTGAAAAGAATGTTTGGTACAGGCTAAAGATAAACCAAAAATATCAGTTTCTTGAAAGGCATCACTACCCATAGCAGCCGTAGGTACCTGACCTGTAATTGCTACCACAGGAATGGAATCAGCAAGAGCATCCGCTAAGCCAGTAAGCAAGTTTGTTGCACCAGGGCCCGATGTAGCCATACAAACACCTACTTTTCCAGAAGCGCGGGCATAACCGATAGCTGAAAAGGAAGCGCCTTGTTCATGACGACATAAAAAATGTTGAACATTGCTGTCAACGAGAGCATCGTAAATAGGCATAATGGCACCACCGGGGTAACCAAAAATATGTTCTACGCCATGCTGTTCTAGTACTTTAAATAGTAATCCGCCGCCTGTTAGTGGCTTGCCATCGGTCATGATAATTCCAAATATCTGTTGTCTAAAAGTAATGTCGGTGTATATCTGTTTCTGAGTATTGCTTGTCGCTAAAAAAGCAGAAAACCCTCGGTTCTTTCGAAGCGAGGGTTAGTATTTCAGTTTTGCTTTTTTTAGCTCAATGAAAACCCTCGCGGTAATTTAATTATCACCACGACGAGAATGTTAATAAGAATTGAGCTAAAGTTATGCATTTTTCTCTCGAATACTGTTTATTTTGGCTGACTATTTTATAGTTTTTACTATGAAGTACTTACGCCCTTATTAAATTTATACCATGGCTATGATGTTTTGAGCAAGCTTTCTCTCTCAATTTTTAGCTCTATCCAAATAAGAAAAAGTTATAAGGGATGGTTATATTCGAAAAATAAGAAATATTTGTCTACACTCAAAACATGGAATCACATAAATGGAATTATCATGTCTCTTGCCTGTGTTTATAGTCGTGCCCGTGTCGGTTTAGAATC
>JAWUXK010000125.1:0-34135 GCA_034111385.1 Colwellia sp.
TGTCACGGTATTATGAACTGTGTTGATGTTTGTCCTAAAGGATTAAACCCAACAAAAGCCATTGGCCATATTAAGTCAATGTTGCTAACCAGAGCGGTTTAATTTAAACGTCCGAGCACTCAATAAACGTGTGCTCGGATAATTTATTTTAGACATATCTTTTGATTGCTTTTATCCCATAAAGGAACAGGCAATGCCCGAAGGTGCTATGAAGACTTGGATAGAGTCTTCCCATTTAAGTGGCGCGAACGCTGCTTATATTGAAGAATTATACGAATCTTATCTGGATAACTCACAATCTGTAACTGCAGAATGGCGAGCTATATTCCAACAACTTCCTAAAATTGAAGGTGCTGACGTTGAATATCGGCATTCTGAAATCCGCAATGAATTTAAAGACCTAGCCCAACAAACACAAAAAACCGTAGTTGTTTCGGGTGGCAGTGACGCTAAGCAAGTTAAAGTTTTACAGCTGATCAATGCTTTTCGTTTTCGCGGACATCAAAATGCTAACCTTGACCCTCTAGGGTTATGGCAACGTGATAAAGTACGTGATTTGCAATTGTCTCACCATGATCTATCAGAAAATGATTTTGATCGTGAGTTTAACATTGGTTCATTGGCAATTGGCCAAGACTCAATGAAACTTGGTGACCTATATAAAGCCCTTAAAACTACTTATTGTGGTTCTATTGGTGCTGAATATATGCATATTACCAGCACTGACGAAAAACGTTGGTTACAACAACGCTTAGAGTCGGTGCAATCACAAGCAGTATTAACCGTTGAAGAGAAACAAGAAATTTTCAAAGACTTAGTTGCGGCTGACGGACTTGAAAAATACCTAGGAGCTAAGTTTCCAGGTGCAAAACGTTTCTCTCTTGAAGGTGGCGATGCATTAGTACCTATGTTGAAGCAACTTATTACACGTGCCGGTACACAAGGCGCTAAAGAAGTTGTTATGGGCATGGCTCATCGTGGTCGCTTAAATGTTCTCGTTAACGTGATGGGGAAAAATCCATCTAAGTTATTTGACGAATTCGGTGGCAAGCATGATGAAATATTATCTTCTGGTGATGTTAAATATCACCAAGGGTATTCATCTGACTTCGTTACACCGGGCGGTAACGTTCATTTAGCGTTAGCCTTTAACCCATCGCATCTAGAAATTGTTAACCCTGTTGTTATCGGTTCTGTGCGTGCAAGGTTAGACAGGCGTGATTGTAATGAAGGTGATTTAGTATTACCTATTACTATTCATGGTGACTCGGCAATTGCGGGTCAAGGTGTTGTACAAGAAACCTTCAATATGTCACAAGCGCGTGCCTTTAAAGTTGGCGGTACTATCCGTATTGTGGTGAATAACCAAGTCGGTTTTACAACGTCAAGTTCAGAAGATACTCGCAGCGGTGAATATTGTACTGAAATTGCTAAAATGGTATCAGCGCCAATTCTACATGTGAATGGTGATGATCCAGAAGCGGTTATTTTGGCAACGCAAATTGCCTTAGATTACCGAAACGAATTTAAACGTGATGTAGTTATTGATTTAGTCTGTTATCGACGTCACGGACATAATGAAGCTGATGAGCCAAGTGCTACACAGCCACTTATGTATAAAAAAGTTAAAAAGCATCCTACGCCGCGTCAACTTTATGCAGATAAACTTAATGCCGAAGGCTCACTCAATAAAGCCAAAACGGATGAGTTAACTGCTTATTACCGTAAATTACTTGATGAAGGTCAATGTACTGTTGAACAGTGGCGACCAATGACAGAGCATTCTGTTGATTGGACACCTTATATTGGTCACGAGTGGGATGACGATTACGATAAAGAAATATCGCTTGATAAGTTGAAAGAACTTGCCGGAAAAATTTCAACTATTCCTGCTGAACATCATGTTCACAATCGCGTAAAGAAAATTTATGACGATCGTGAAAAAATGGCCAGTGGTGAAAAGTTACTTGATTGGGGTATGGCTGAAAATTTAGCATATGCCTCTATTGTTGATATCGGTAAGCGTGTTCGTATAACAGGGCAAGACTCTGGTCGTGGTACTTTCTTCCATCGTCATGCTGTTTTGCATAATCAAGACGATGCAAGCCGCTATTTACCTTTACAAAATATTCGTGAAGGTCAAGGTCCGTTTGACGTACATGATTCAGTATTATCTGAAGTGTCAGTATTAGCTTTTGAATATGGCTATACAACAGCTGAACCAAGTGGTTTAACCATTTGGGAAGCGCAGTTTGGTGATTTTGCTAACTGTGCACAGGTTGTATTTGACCAATTCATTAGCTCAGGCGAACAAAAATGGGGTCGCTTATGTGGCTTAACTATGTTGTTGCCGCACGGTTATGAAGGTCAAGGGCCTGAGCATTCATCTGCTCGCCTAGAACGCTTTTTGCAACTTTGTGCTGATCACAACATGCAAGTTTGTGTTCCATCAACACCTGCGCAAGTATTTAATATGCTGCGTCGCCAAGTGGTTCGTCCTATGCGTCGTCCATTGGTTGTTATGTCACCTAAATCATTGTTACGTCACCCAATGGCAGTATCGTCATTAGAAGAACTTTCTACGGGTGTATTCCACAATGTTATCGGTGAAGTTGATGAATTAGATGCTGATAAAGTTGAACGCGTAGTTTTTTGTAGTGGTAAAGTTTACTACGAACTACTTGATCAACGTCGTAAGAATGAGCAAACCAATGTTGCAATCATTCGTGTTGAGCAGCTATATCCATTCCCAGAAGTTGAGCTTAAAGCTGAAATTGCAAAATATCAGCATGTTAAGCAATTCGTTTGGTGTCAGGAAGAACCGCAAAATCAAGGTGCTTGGTATTGTTCTCAGCATCATTTTAGAGCGGCGATACCGGCAGATACTTATTTGACATATGCAGGACGTAATGCTTCGGCAGCACCTGCTGTAGGTTATATGTCAGTTCATGTTAAAGAGCAACAGGCGCTAGTTCAAGACGCGCTTAATGTAGAATAGACCCTCTTTTTTATAAAGAGATTAATTAAGAGTGTGTAAGGAATATTATAAATGACAACCGAAATTAAGGTTCCCGTTTTACCTGAATCAGTTGCAGATGCAACTATAGCGACTTGGCATGTACAAGTTGGTGATAAAGTGTCTCGTGATCAAGTATTAGTTGATATTGAAACTGATAAAGTGGTTCTTGAAGTACCAGCAACGTCTGATGGCGTAATTACTGATATATCTCAAGCTGAAGGTGCTACGGTACTTGGCGAGCAAGTTATTGCTATTTTATCTGAAGGTGAGGCTGAAACAGCTGCACCTGAAGCTAAAAGCGATGCTGCTCCAGCAAGTAAAGCTGAAGCGAAAGCTCCAGCAGGCAATGCTAAAGTTATCGATATCGTTGTACCAGTATTACCAGAGTCAGTTGCTGATGCGACTGTAGCTGCATGGCATGTTGCTGCAGGCGATACCGTAACAGTTGACCAAAACTTAGTTGATATTGAAACTGACAAAGTGGTTTTAGAAGTTGTTGCACAAGCTGATGGCATAATTGGTAAAATAATTCACGCTGAAGGCGAGACAGTATTAGGCGACCAAAAACTTGGTGAACTTAATGTTGGTGCAGCAGCAAGCGCAGCACCTGCAGCTTCAGCAGAAGAAGCGATTAGTTCAGACGAACTTGCTGGTCCATCAGTACGTCGTTTAATGAAAGAAAAAGGCCTTACAGCTAACGATGTTGTTGGTACTGGTAAAGGCGGTCGTATTTCTAAAGAAGATGTTGAAGCAGCAGCTAACAAGCCTAAAGCAGCTCCAGCAAAAGCAGCGGCGCCTGCGCCAGCAGCACAAGCTTCTGCAGCATTAGGTGAGCGTACACAAAAACGTGTACCTATGACGCGTTTACGTAAAACAATCGCGACACGTTTATTAGAAGCGAAAAATTCTACGGCCATGTTAACCACGTTTAACGAAGTTAACATGAAGCCAATTATGGATCTTCGTAACCAATATAAAGACGTGTTCGAGAAAACACATGATACCCGTTTAGGTTTCATGTCTTTCTACGTTAAAGCGGTAACTGAAGCGCTTAAACGCTACCCAGCAATTAACGCGTCAATTGACGGTGATGATATTGTTTATCATAACTTTTTTGACATTTCGATTGCGGTATCTACACCACGTGGTTTAGTTACACCAGTATTACGTGATGCAGATCAGCTAAGCATGGCAGGTATCGAAAACGGTATCCGTTCATTAGCGATTAAAGGTCGTGACGGAAAATTAACCATGGACGAAATGCAAGGTGGTAACTTTACTATCACTAATGGCGGCGTTTTTGGTTCATTAATTTCAACGCCTATTCTTAACTTGCCACAAGCGGCAATCTTAGGAATGCATAAAATCCAAGATCGCCCAATGGCAGTTAATGGAAAAGTTGAAATTTTACCTATGATGTACCTAGCTCTTTCTTATGATCATCGTTTAGTTGATGGTAAAGAATCAGTTGGATTTTTAGTAACAATTAAAGAGTTGTTGGAAGATCCAACACGCTTGTTACTTAATATATAGTTAAACATCAAGTAAGTAGTAATATTGAATTTTTTGGTTTGATTTAGACTATAGTAGTAGGCTCTAAGGACTATGTTCTTTAGAGCTTTTATACTATAATCGGTCGACTCTTTTCGATGGTAGTAATTATAATTATTGCCATTTTCATCTACAGATAAATGGATAAAACACCATGAATTTGCATGAATATCAAGCGAAACAATTATTCGCTGAATATGGTTTACCAGTTTCTGAAGGTTTCGCTTGCGATACCGCTCAAGAAGCTGCCGAAGCTGCCGATAAAATTGGCGGCGATATGTGGGTTGTTAAAACTCAAGTACACGCGGGTGGCCGTGGTAAAGCTGGCGGTGTTAAGCTAGTTAAAACCAAGCAAGAAATCAAAGATTTCGCTCAAAACTGGTTAGGTAAAAACCTAGTTACATACCAAACAGATGAGCATGGACAGCCAGTTGCTAAAATTTTAGTAGAAAGCTGTACAGATATTGCTAACGAATTGTATCTTGGTGCTGTTGTAGACCGTGCAAGTCGTAAAGTAGTATTCATGGCTTCTACTGAAGGCGGTGTTGACATCGAGAAGATTGCTGAAGAGACTCCTGAGTTAATTCACCAAGCTGAAATCGATCCACTTGTTGGCGCTCAACCTTACCAAGCACGTGAATTAGGCTTCAAGTTAGGTTTAAACCCAACGCAAATGAAGCAATTTGTTAAGATCTTTTTAGGTCTTGCACAAATGTTTGAAGATTTCGATTTCGCTTTATTAGAAATCAACCCGTTAGTTATTACTGACGAAGGTAATCTTCATTGTCTAGATGGCAAAATTGGTAGCGATGGTAATGCTTTATACCGTCAACCTAAAATGCGCGCATTCCACGATCCATCTCAAGAAGATGAGCGTGAAGCACATGCAGCACGTTTTGAATTAAACTACGTTGCATTAGACGGCAATGTTGGTTGTATGGTTAACGGTGCAGGCCTAGCAATGGGTACTATGGATATCGTTAACTTACACGGCGGCAAGCCAGCTAACTTCTTAGATGTTGGCGGCGGGGCGACTAAAGAGCGTGTTTCTGAAGCATTCAAAATCATCCTTTCTGACGATAACGTTAAAGCTGTTTTAGTTAACATCTTTGGTGGCATTGTACGTTGTGACATGATTGCTGAAGGTATTATCGCTGCAGTTAAAGATGTAGGCGTTCAAGTGCCTGTAGTTGTACGTTTAGAAGGTACAAACGCTGAAGAAGGTCGTGAAGTACTTAAAAAATCTGGCTTAGACATCATTGCTGCTGAGTCATTAAGTGATGCAGCAACGAAAGTTGTAGCAGCTGCGGAGGGCAAATAATGTCTGTATTAATTAATAAAGATACTAAAGTTATCTGTCAAGGTTTCACTGGTGGTCAAGGTACTTTCCACTCAGAGCAAGCGATTGACTACGGTACACAAATGGTTGGTGGCGTAAGCCCAGGTAAAGGCGGTCAAACGCATCTTGGTTTACCAGTATTTAACACAGTACGTGATGCTGTAGAAGCAACTGGCGCAACAGCAACAGTTATCTACGTTCCAGCTCCATTCTGTAAAGATGCAATTTTAGAAGCTATTGATGCAGGTATCGAGCTTATCGTAACTATCACTGAAGGTATTCCAACTTTAGATATGGTTGACGTTAAAACTAAGCTTAACGAAACTGGCGTTCGTATGATAGGTCCTAACTGTCCAGGTGTTATTACTCCTGGCGAAACTAAGATTGGTATCATGCCTGGTCACATCCATTTACCAGGTAAAGTTGGTATTGTTTCACGTTCTGGTACGTTAACGTACGAAGCCGTTAAACAAACAACTGATTTTGGTTTTGGCCAATCTACTTGTGTAGGTATTGGTGGCGACCCTATCCCAGGCACTAACTTCATCGACGTATTGGAAATGTTCCAAAACGATCCTTTGACCGAAGCAATCGTAATGATTGGTGAAATTGGTGGTACTGCTGAAGAAGAAGCTGCGGAATATATCAAAGCCAACGTTACTAAGCCTGTTGTATCTTACATTGCTGGTGTTACTGCACCTGCTGGTAAGCGTATGGGTCATGCTGGCGCGATTATCGCTGGTGGTAAAGGTACTGCTGATGAGAAATTTGCAGCATTAGAAGCGGCTGGTGTTAAAACTGTTCGTTCTTTAGCTGACATCGGTGTAGCACTTAAAGAGAAAACAGGTTGGTAGGCGATTCGCTTACAGCTTGTAATTCTTAATAAAAACCCGCTATCTAGCGGGTTTTTTGTTTAAATTCTTGTATATTAATTCTATAATTTTCAGTGTTTGCTTGTGCAGTATAAAGCTCAAAATTAAATTTTTCAGATAATGTTATAAGTAATGATTTATCGACTTGAGAAATTTTAGAGCCCATTATTATTGCTTTTAATGAATTTTTCTTTAGTTTCTTTAAAAAACCTAGTTTATCTATATTTTCATTTATCTTGAAAGATACCGATCTGTATTCCTTTTCATAAGTCCAACCAGTATGCTTAGTGAGTAAAAACTTGCTTAAATCCATTCTTTCGTTATTTTTATGCTTTTTATATTGGTCAAAAAAGTCTATTTTAGGTGGTGTATTTTCATATTCAACTTCTTCAAATTCAAGTGAACTATCCTTGAGTTTTTCTTTATCAAACATTAAGCAAATCCCTCTCATTCCATCACTGTAGTGTGACCACATTAATGGTTCATCGTATGCTTCAGATAGACTACATACACATAAAGTTCGCATTTTCTTTTTTAACAACTCCTCGTGTTCTATTAATTTATTTATTATCCCAGAACGTAATTCGCTCTCTTTGGATAAAGCTAATAATTGTATGGCTGCTTCTCTTTCCTGAACTATTAAGTGAGGGGTAACCCAATAGTTAGAGTCATTCATTAATTTACACAAATCATTCGTCGAGTTAGGGAGTTCTTTTATAAAGTTAAAATAGAACTCGAACGGATCATTAAGAGTATCGACTCTAGCGTGCCATAGATTATTTTCATATATTGAGTTGATGATATTTTTGTTAAGTGTTACGAACTTACACAAGTATTTATCTTTTGGAATGTTCAACATTATATTCTTGTATTTAAAAATCTTATTTACAGGTTAGTGCTATTTTTATTTCTAGTCAAAGCTATTGTCACGGTGGCGACGACACACAATGGTAGACTACGTCTGGCCTCCCTTTGGAATCACTCGGAGCTGCGATCCAAACGTATTTTTACACACACTCAAGTGTTTTCGACGTAACAGCGCTGAACGGATATCTTGGCCTACATCGCTTTGACTGGCATCCATGCCAGTAATACGTGAACACTTTCGCTCATTCCAGCGTTTGGACACGCAGACTTTCTTCTTGTTTGTTAGTGACGGGATAATAATTTTGGTTTTGTGTTTTTTGAATGTTCAAAATACGGTGTGTTTTGGTTTTATATACTAACTGTGCCAAACACACCAATTCCCATCTCAGCAAACAATTAAACTCTAATCGTAAATATAAAAAATAATAACGATCATATTATTGTCATCTTTTAGTAAAAAAAATGTCATGTAAATTATTTACATTGAAGTAAGTTTTTAACGTAAGAATAATATGAGAAATTATGATGCAAAATAACGATTGGCTAGATTTTGATTTTGACGAGTTTGAAGAACCACAGGAAAAAAAGAAAACCATAAAACAAAGCAAGCGTAAATGGCGAGAAATAGAAAAATTTAAAGACAGGCAAAGAGAGAGAAAAGTTATGGATATTAACGATCATTATTACTCAATGTAACCAGTTTAACAGGCATCTCTATGATATCGCTTTAGGAGCATTTTTTATAATTTACAGGAGCGTAATAATGAAAAAAATAATAAAGGCTATTCCCTTAGTATTAGTTTTTTCTATGAGTGTTATATCTGTTTTATCAATATTATCTGAGTTTTCATTAAGTGAACCAATCGCTTTTGCTAATTATGATCATGATAGGAGTGCCTTAATCAGTCAGCAGGAATTTAATCTGATGAAAAGTGAACGTATAACTCCAATAGGCTCCCACGGTCGCTTTTAGAGTCATATGAGTGATTTATACAATGTTTAGTTATTGTTAAATATGGGCAATTGTCACTAAAAAAACTAACCGATATTTAACAAATAATATTGAGGCACCGAGAGGTGACACTATTAGTTAAGTATTCCCTATATGGTAGGTCGGTTATTTTAACCAACAATGCATATATTGATTACACAAGCTTCTAGTAATCTAGTTGGAGTCTAGCCCATAACCTAGCTTCTATCATTGGATGCTAACACTTGAAAAGATTATGTTCAGTAAATTTAATTTTTAGGTAATTGAAATAGTAATGATAAAAGTAATTATTGAGCGAATACTCGCTGACGATATGGAAAGCACATATGATTCAGCAATTCGCAAAAGCTTAACCGCTATAACGACGGCAAAAGGTTATATTGCAGGGACATCACATGCTAACCTTGATAACCCTAATATTAGAACAATTATTACTAACTGGGATAATATTGAGTGCTGGAATCGTTGGTATAAATCGCAGATACGTCGTGAATTTACTAATTCGATTACTTTAATGCTACAACAAGATGAAAAAATAAAAGTATTAGCCTCTTAGTTATTATTCAATTCAATTTATTAATTCACGAATGAAGCTGTGAGTTCAATTATTGTGTAGCATTACTCGATTGAGCTCACAGCTGTGTATTAGGCTTAGCTAGAAGTTGGCTTTAACATCATAATGATTATAAAAAGTAGAGTGTCTAGTTACTTTCTATACTGGCTATTGGTGGTTCAATAGTTTTAACTACCTCTGGTTCTGCTGGTTGAATTACTTCGTCGACTGCAGGCTGTAAAAGGGATTCTTGTTCTTCAACTGCTTCTTGACTTACTTCCTCTATAGCTGTAGCATCTTCTTTCATTTTTTGTTCTTGTATAATAGCTTCTTTTTTGGACTTTTCCGCTAAGGCTGCAGCTTTTTCTTCCTGCGCAAAAGCTTTTATTTCAGCTTCTTTTTTAGTTTTTTCAACTAAGGCAATAGCCTCTTTCTCCGCTTGTTTTTTTAATGCAAGCGCATTCTGTTCGGCTCTTTCTTGAGCTTGAACTTTTAAGGCCAATGACTTTTCAGCGGCGTGCCTACTTTCTAATTGTAAAACAGCTTCTTTATATGCTTGTAGGCGTACTAGCTCAATATTTTGGCTCTGTAATTCCTTATTGAGCTCTGCATTTTCAATCACTAACGTATCGTATTTTTCATTTAAATTGACAAGCTGGCTTTTAAATTCAGCTCTAAGGCTTTCTGTCGCTGCTGACGATTGAGTATTATTACTTTGCAATGCAAGCACGGTAGCATTGGCTGTAGTTAATTTTCTTTTTAGCGTACCGGCTTGTAATGCTATTGACTCAACCTGTTTCGATAAGGCTAAATCACGCACATCATCTGTTCCCAAAGATTCACTAATAGTGTGTAACAGTGATTCATTAGCCAGCAAATATTGCTCATAAGATTTATCTGTTATTTTTTGAAGCACACTGACTTCTTTGGCAATATGGTAGAGGTGGGCAAGTTTAAAACCTGCTAATTCTAGTGCTATTTTTATATCAGATTTAGCGCGAGGATTATTATTTATGACAGTAACGGCATTGCTTCTTGCGGCTAATAACTGTTGGAAGCTAGTAGGTACATATTTAGCTAAATTCTTTTTCTTGATAAGGGCGATATCAGAGTCGAGTTTACTTAAAGCATTTTTACGTACGGTTCGTAATTCTAACGCTAGCATATCTGTAATTAATGCAGGTTGTTTTTCTTCCGCTTTAGTTACTTCACCTTCATATATTTTTTTAACAAGTGCATGAATACGAAGGTTGATTTTTTTATAATCACTGGCATAAGTTTTAGGTGCGCCAATACTTTCCAATAACTCTTTTTGAGTAAAAGTTTCTGCTAAAGTATTTTCTGCGGTTTGTTTGATGCTATAGGCGGATTTTAGTTTTTGATTTGAAAGCACAATATAATTCATGATTTCTTGTTTAGCTTCTTCGTATTGCTCAGTATCACTTTTGAAAATATTCAATGATGAGGCGCCATTTTTACTTATATCTATATATTCTTCTGTCGCATTATCAAATTCAGCAATCGCTTCTTTAAAAGTATTAGGTGCAAAATAAGCGAGTTGGTCTTCTTTGCCTTGGTTTATATTTTGTTTTAATCTATCAAGTGCAATTTTCGCTTCAACAAAATACTGAGTTTGTTGGTTAACTTCCATACTGGTCGTCATCGGTGCTTTATCAGTTGATTGACATGCTGTTAAGAGTGATAGTCCGATACAAGCAAGACTCAAGGTAATAGGTTTCATTGAAGGTCCTTCTGGGATAATTCCGTACAAATTTTACAAAGTATAACGCGAATGTAATTCAGCTATCAAAAAATTATAGTGATTTTGAAGGTTTAAAAGGATCTTTTTGATAAATACCATAAAAAATATAAAAAGGGTGAACACAAGCCTTATGTATTCAATGATAACTAAAGCTTGGTTTGGGTACAGTAGAGAGATTTAATTTATACTTGAATAGTATTATCGTTAGTTTCTTCTGCGGTATTAAAAAAGTTATCTGCAAAATGTGATAACCCTTCCTGAACGAGATCATAAGTGCTATCAATGTCTGTAGCTATTTCTCCATTAAGCACTGATAAGCTCTCAAGAATATCACGTGCATCTTTAAAGCCTGTGTCTATTCCACTACTGATAGTTGACATGAATTTATCTAAAGATTCTTCGGGTGTTTTATCGGCATTTTGTAGTTGATAAGCATTAAAAAAACCGGTTGCTAGACTTACAATTCTCTTTGCAGTTGCTTCTGGAGAAACATCAACTTGGTTGTCATAGGCTGTTTGTATTGGTTTAGTTTCTTGGGTTGGATCAATTACTTCATTTATTGCATTTAACGCAGTTTTATAAAGTAGAGCCATAGACTCATTACCCATTTTTAAGCTCACTTCAATTTGTGAACGAACAATCGCGTTATTTTGCTCTTTTTTTGTTTGAGCATGATCATAAACAGTATCGCTCTGTTTGGCCTGATTGGTTTTTGATAATTGCGGCTGTTCACTTACTGTAGTGATTGACATACCCTACCTCTTATTTAAGCTTTGCTTTCTTAGTTTAATCATAGCTAACTATGCTGAGAATTGACACTATTGACAACTATGATCTTACTAAGTGTGCTAGATAAATATAAAGCGGGACTAATAAATTGATAGCGAAATTTATTCGTCCCGTGAAAGTAGGGTTCAAGATTTAAGGAGTTGATTATTTTAAATGATGAAAATCTATTTCTTCAATTGTACTACCGGCATTTTCATCTAAAAACATGTCATTATCAAACTGACGTTCAGACTTGGCAACAATAATGCTCACCATGCTATCGCCAGTCACATTAACAGCGGTACGCGTCATATCGAGTAACCTATCAACACCGATAATTAAGGCAATCCCTTCCACTGGAAGGCCTACTTGGTCTAATACCATTGCCAGCATAATCAAACCAACACCTGGAACACCAGCTGTCCCTATAGAAGCGAGTGTTGCGGTAAGTACAACGGTTAAATAATCAGCTAAAGTTAAATCTTGACTGAAAACTTGAGCAATAAAAACAGTAGCGACCCCTTGCATAATAGCTGTGCCATCCATATTAATGGTAGCGCCTAATGGGACCGTAAATGATGCGATTGAATTATCAACGCCCATTTTTTTTGTTGCTGTTTCTAACGTAACTGGAATGGTTGCATTTGAACTAGCGGTTGAAAAAGCAAACAGTGTTGCGTCACGCATTTTTTTTAAGAAAATAACAGGGTTTAAGCCAGTAAGTAATTTTAATATTACGGGGTAAGTTACCAATGCGTGAATTAATAACACGCTAATAACTACTACGAAATACACAATTAAATTACCAAAGGTTTCTAGTGACACGGTGGTAAATAAAGAGGCGAGCAAAGCAAATACACCATACGGTGCTATATTCATTAGAATAGTGACTAAGCGCATAATGACTTCGCTTAAGTCTTGAAAAAGACTAGCGACACGTTCTCCCGTTTTTCCTGATAAGGCAATAGCAATACCAAAGAGTAAAGCAAAAATAATAATTTGTAGCATATTCCCTTGTGCAAAAGCTTCAAAGGGATTGGTGGGAAACATTTGAATGATTACTTGTGCAAAAGAGGGGGCTTCTCTAGCAGTAAAACTGGTGTTAGCTGTCATGCCCACACCCTCTCCGGGGCCAATAATTATGGCAATAAATATTGCAAAAGTTATTGCTATTGCAGTGGTTAATAAATATAAGCCGATGGCTTTTCCACCTATTCGACCTAATTTAGTTGTGTCTTGTAATGAGCAAACACCACACACGAGAGAAACAAAGACTAAAGGTACTACAAGCATTCGTAAGCTTGCCATAAATATTTGACCAATAACTTCAAGTACTCCATCAACTACAAAGCCTTGTAGCGATAATTCAAATAAAAATATATTGATGACTAAATCATTACCATTAGGCATTAACCATTGTAAAAATGAACCAAGGGTAATACCTGAAATCATGCCGATAAGAATTCTTGTGGTTAAACTACTTTTGTTGGGGGTTGCTGTACTTTCTGATGATGTCATATTTTAAGGTGGGGTGATGTGAATATGAATATATGTTTAAGGTTAGCAATAAACGGTAGGATAAAAAACCGTTTTGCCAGTATTACCCTTAATTTTAAGTTTTTTAGCTAACTTCATGGATGATTAAGCTTTTTTTTTTGAATTAATATATTAAGTTGTACTTTTTTATTATTTATCAGTTAATATGAATAATTAGGTAAATAAAGATTAATCAAAAGACAATAGGGATACCTTATGGAGTTACTTCGACGCTTTAGTTTCACTCTGTTATTAATGACGTTAGCGACATTGGTTGCTTGTGGAAGCGGTGATGGGGGGCTTGAAAGAGACGGAACTGGTGACACAGGAGAAGATCCTATTGTTATCTCGCTGGCGCTTTCGGCACAAAATGTTTCTGGGCAGGCACCCATAACGGTAAGCGCCACAGTAACGCAAAATAGTACCGCTGTTTCAGGAACCGTGGTGACTTTCTCTTCTGATATAGGTGCTCTCTCTCCTGTTTCCGGTACCGCCTTAACCAATGATAGTGGTATTGCTGAAATAATTCTTACCGCTGGTGATGTTCGAGGTGCTGGCACAATTACCGCTTCGGTTTCTAGTGGTGAAGAGGCAACAATCAGTTTTACTACTCAGGGGGATGATATTGGTGTTGTGGGTGATATTAATATATCGGTTTCCCTGATTGGTAGTGATGGCAATCCAACAGACACCATTACTTCTTCTAAACCCGGTAAAGTTGTTGCAGAGGTTAATGGTATTAGTACACCGCTAATTGTTACGTTTATTACAACGGTTGGTGAAATCCCTATTGCTACCGCGATAACAAATGATAGTAACGAAGCAAGTGTTGATATTTTAGCGGGTGGTAGCTTAGGTGCAGGCTCTATTACCGCATCTATTGAAAGTGGTGAAACAGGACAAGTGTTATTAGTTGTTGGTTCATCTACGGTGATCATGGGCAGTGGCGACCCGTTTGTTGAAGGTGATGCAAATATTAGTTTGGCACAAATTTCAGCCGGTGGTACAACAGTTGTTACGGTAAATATAGTTGATGACCAAGGGGCTTTATTTACAGAGCCTGTTGATGTGAACTTTTCTTCAAGTTGTTCTAGTTCAAACACCGCAGAGCTGAGTTCTCCAATAACCACATCAAACGGTATAGCAAATAGTACTTATCTTGCCAAAGGTTGTGTTGGCGATGATCCAATTAATGTTACCGCGAACGCAGGCGGTATTAATTTATCAGCAACCGCTTCGGTAAATGTATTAGCTGCTGATGTTGGTAGTATTGAGTTTGTTTCTTCGGTACCTGAAAACATCTCTATTTTAGGTACCGGTAGTTTGGGTGGTTCAGAAAGTTCTATTGTTAAATTCAGGGTGTTAGATACCAATTCTAACCCTGTAAATAACCAAGTGGTTAACTTTTCTTTAAATACTGATGTGGGTGGTATTCAGTTAATACCTGATAGTGCAACAACTAACAACGAAGGTATTGTACAAACGGTCATTAATTCAGGTACGGTTGCAACCAGTGTGAGAGTGCAAGCGATTATCGATGGCAGTGATCCGCAAATAGCTTCTCAATCAAGTGTTTTGGTTGTTTCAACGGGAATTCCAGATCAAGACAGCTTTAGTTTATCCGCAACAATATTAAACCCAGAAGGTTGGGACCTCGATGGCACAACTGTTGAAGTAACCGCCCGTTTAGCTGATGCTTATAACAACCCTGTTCCTGACGGTACAGCCGTAAGCTTTACTACTGAAGGTGGTTCAATTGAACCTTCATGTGTTACGTCTAATGGTGCTTGTACCGTAACTTGGACAAGCCAACACCCAAGACCAGAAGGGCATGTTTTAGCGCATAATACGGATGATGAAAATAACTTTTTTACCAACCAGCCAGATGTTATTCATCCGCCTGAACAGTTTAATACATTAGGCCAAAAATTTGGTGGTCGTGCAACTATTTTGGCAACTGCTATTGGTGAAGAATCTTTCCCTGATTTAAATGGTAACGGTCGTTTTGATGCCAGCGAAATGACAGCTTTTTCGGGCAATGATGTAAGTGGTCGCCCCTATGATTTAAAAGAGGCTTATGCTGATTACAATGAAGATGGTTTTTACAACCCCGGAGAAATTAATGCTGCGGAAGAAATTGGTGGTGAGTTAGAAGAGTTTTTAGATTTTGATAATAGCGGAGATTTTACTTTATATTCTAATGGTAAGTACAGCGATGGCAAATATAACGGCGTACTTTGTTCTATTCCTGCGCACGATGGGTGTTCTGACAATAAATCAATTAATGTGCGCGGTGAGTTAGTGCTGGTTATGTCAGGTAGTAATCCATTAATGGTCTTAAATGCCACTGATGATGCCGTAAGTTCAACCATTGATGATGATAATGACACTGACACGCCTGAAGTTGCTAATCCAAACTTTAATCCAGATGACACAGCTGTCTATATAGCTGGAGAGAATACAGGGTTTGTTACCCTAACCATTTCCGACTTACATAATCAGCCTATGCCTGCGGGAACAATCATTAGCTTTGAACCATCTGTAGGTGGCGGCGCTACACCTAGCACCTATGTTTGGCCTAATGATAATCATAATGGTGGTAGAACATTTTCTATCGGTATTAAAGGTGCTAAAGAGCCTGCTTCAGGTGTACTAAGTGTTACTATTGAAACAATAGAGGGTGGAGTGGCAACAACCTTTGCACCAGCAACTATTGTCATTCAATAAATAACCGTTATAAAACCTGTAAAAATGCCGCTACCTGTTTAAGGGGATGCGGCATTTTTGATGAACCTTTTCTAACTATTACTTACTCATTTCAGTAATCAAAAAAGCGGATATATCTCCAGCTACTTTTAAGGTTTTATCTCGGCTAACTTTACCTTGACCTGAACTGTCAGTAAATGGCGAGATTTCCATCATATCTGCACCAGTAATAGGGTGTTTCGATGAAATAGCGTGTAATATCTGCATCGCCTCGTCTGGCATTAAGCCATCAGGCTCAGGCGTACCTGTTGCACTGGCAAAGCTTTCATCAATGGCATCAATATCAAAGCTGACATATAACTCATCAACGTTATGAATTGCCAATTGAGCTAAAATATTATCAATGACTGTTTCAATGCCAAGTTCTTTAATTTCTTTAGCCCAATGCTGTTTTACACCAAACGTATTTTCCCAATATTTTTTAGGCTTTCCTGTTGAACGAATACCTATTTGAATCAAATGATCGGGCGCCGGTAAATAATCTAAAATATGCGCACACCAAGAACCAAAGCATAAATCAATACCTAAACGTTCAATCAGTAAGTCGGTATGCGCATCAAAATGAATGACAGCGGTGCGCTTCCCTTGTTTTTTTTTCGCTTGCAAATAAGCTTTAATGAGTGGGTAGCTTACACTGTGATCGCCACCTATACCGAAAATCCCTTTATTTGGAAATAGTGCATAAAAATCGTGTAAAATATCTTCAGTAATACTTAATGGGCTAACGCAATAGTTACTTTTTTCATCTGAATAAAGTGCTTTGCGACAATTAGCTAATGTTTCATCATTTAAATATTTGTCTGATAGTAAATGCGGGATAACCCGAATATCACCTAAATCAAATGTGTTTAAATTGGGATACTGTTCTAATAAAACTGTACGTAAAAATAATGGTCCCCAATTGGCTCCACGTAAAATACCACCGCCGCAATCTGATGCCACACCTAAAATAACAGCACGAGAGCTATCTGGTAGCTTTTCTAAGGAGCTTTTCCATAAATCATCAACGTTGGTAGTCTGGCCGAAAATTATTTGATGTAAGTGCTCTTTACGCTCTTTGGCTGTGTTAACAGTAAAAACACCATTACCGGGTGGACACAAGCAATGTGTTAACTTTTCTTTTAATGGTATTGGTAAACGTGGCATTTGGGCTCTCGGTAAACAGCTTAAATAATGTTCAGTGAACTCATCAATTTGAATGTTTTTAAGATTTAGCTCTTATTTTTTCTGATAAAGTCTATTATGATTGCGCAGAAAATAGTGTTTTCTTTTTAAGTAATCTCTTTAGTTAAACATTATAGCTAAAAGCATTACGTTGTTATATATCTCAAATAGTTTGAAAAAATTAATGCTTGTCAATTTGCATAATTATAGATATATCTATAAATAGATATGCAATTATATTTTTAGTTGAAGCAGCTTGTAGCGTTATTTGAGTGGGATAAAAGAGTATTCTCGGTTTTTTACGAAAATATTGGATGAATAAAAAGACAAAAATAAATTTACCTTTTCATGTAGATAAACTGTCGAATTAGCAGGATTATAAATTTTTATGGCAAAATCACTAGTTATTGTCGAGTCGCCAGCCAAAGCGAAAACAATTAACAAATATTTAGGTAAAGACTTCATTGTAAAGTCTAGCGTTGGTCATGTTCGTGATTTACCCCATAGCAGTACCGGCAAAAAAGTCGCTACGAAATCACCTGCTGAGGTGAGAAAAATGGCACCTGAAGCAAAAGCTAAATATAAAGCGAAGCGCGATAAGCAAACACTTGTTAATCGTATGGGTATTGATCCAGATAAAAACTGGGCAGCCAATTACCAAATTCTTCCTGGTAAAGAAAAAGTTGTTACTGAACTTAAGAAACTCGCCGATAAAGCTGACATTGTTTATCTCGCAACCGATTTGGATCGCGAGGGAGAAGCGATTGCTTGGCATTTAAAAGAAATTATTGGTGGCGAGGATGAAAAATTTCGTCGCGTGGTTTTTAATGAAATAACTGAAAGTTCAATTCAACAAGCTTTTTCGACACCAGGTGAATTAAGTATGCCTGGCGTTAATGCCCAGCAAGCACGACGTTTCCTCGATAGAGTAGTTGGCTTTATGGTTAGCCCACTCTTATGGAAAAAAGTAGCCAGAGGTTTATCCGCAGGTCGCGTACAATCCGTTGCAGTAAAATTAGTCGTTGAGAAAGAACGTGAAATTAAAGCATTTGATCCAAAAGAGTTTTGGGAAATCATTGCTGACACTCATGCTACGTCTTCTGCAAGTCAAGGAGAAGCGTTAACACTAGACGTTACTCATAACAATGGTAAAGCCTTTAAACCGACAAATAAAACTGATGCCGATAAAGCGTTAGCGATATTAGAGAAAGCGGATTATGCGGTTAGTAAGCGTGAAGATAGACCGTCGAAAAGCAACCCATCAGCACCTTTTATTACCTCTACATTGCAGCAAGCAGCAAGTACTAAATTAGGTTATGGCGTTAAACGTACAATGGGGTTAGCGCAACGTTTGTATGAAGCGGGTCATATTACTTACATGCGTACTGATTCAACTAATTTAAGTAAAGATGCCGTAGAAATGTGTCGTAATCATATTTCGAAAAACTTTGGTGAAAATTATTTACCAGAGAAGCCAAAAACCTACGGTTCAAAAGCAGGTGCTCAAGAGGCGCATGAAGCGATTCGTCCTTCAAATGTTAAAGTTGAATCTGCTTTCATGGAAGGAATCGATGCTGATGCTAAAAAACTTTATGATCTGATTTGGCGTCAATTTGTTGCTTGTCAAATGACAGCAGCGCGTTATACCGTTAGTACATTAACCATTAGCGCAGCTGAATTTGATTTAAAAGCAAAAGGTCGCGTGATGCAATTTGATGGCTGGACTAAGGTGCATCCGCAATTATCAAAAGGCGATGATAAGCATTTACCTGATTTAGCTGTCGGCGAAGTATTAGCACTGGATAATTTAGACGCAAGTCAACATTTTACTAAACCACCTGCACGTTTTGGTGAAGCTTCTTTAGTGAAAGAATTAGAAAAACGCTCTATAGGTCGCCCATCTACTTATGCGTCAATTATTTCAACGATTCAAGATAGAGGCTATGTTCGTTTAGATAAAAAACGTTTTTATGCTGAAAAAATGGGTGAAATAGTTACTGATAGTTTATCTATGAGTTTTGATAAGTTAATGAGCTTTGATTTCACTGCAAATATGGAGCAAGAGCTGGATGCAATTGCAGGAGGTAGCTTAGATTGGAAAACAGTATTAGATAACTTCTATAAAAACTTCAGTAAAAATTTAGTACTTGCCAATAAAGACGTTGATGAAGGAGGGATGCGTAATAACTCTCCTGTATTAACGGATATCGATTGCCCTACTTGTGGTCGTAAAATGGGTATTAGAACAGCCTCTACAGGGGTGTTTTTAGGTTGTTCAGGATATGCTCTACCACCAAAAGAGCGTTGTACTACCACGATGAATTTAACGGCGGGCGAAGAGGCTGTCAGTGTTTTAGCTGAAGATCAAGAAACTGAAGCTTTACGTGCAATGCACCGTTGTAAAAAATGTAATACCGCAATGGATAGCTATTTAATTGATGAGAGTCGCAAGTTACATGTTTGTGGTAATAACCCTGTTTGTGATGGTATTGAAGTCGAAGAAGGTACGTTTAAAATTAAAGGCTATGATGGCCCTGTTTTAGAGTGTGATCGATGTGAAGCTGATATGGAGTTAAAATCAGGACGTTTTGGTAAATATTTTGATTGTACCAATACTGAATGTAAAAATACCCGTAAACTGCTTGCTAGTGGAGAAGCTGCGCCGCCTAAAGAAGATCCTGTACAACTGCCTGAACTGGAGTGTGAAAAATCAGATGCTCATTTTGTCTTAAGAGATGGTGCTGCAGGTATATTTTTAGCGGCTAACACCTTCCCACGTTCACGTGAAACTAGAGCGCCAAAAGTTGCGGAGCTAAAACGTTTTAGAGACAGAATATCATCTAAATTTTATTACTTAGCCGATGCGCCAGAACAAGATAACAAGGGTAATTTAGCTGTTATTCGTTATAGCCGAAAAACTAAAGAACAATATGTGATGACAGAAGTTGAAGGCAAAGCCACTGGCTGGACTGCGAAGTATATTGATAATAAATGGGTTGAAGATATTCCTAAACCTAAGAAAAAACCGGCTAAAAAGAAAGCTAGTACTAAGAAAACAACAGAGAAAGCAACGTAATATTGCAATTATTCATCCATTGTTGAATTTTCCTAATTTATCAATGGGGTGAATAGCGGCTAATCAATATGTGATTTCTGCTTCAACCCACTCAGTTCAATAACGCTGTAATAACATCATTACTGAACTGAGTCGCTTCATCTTCTATTAAATCTATTTCCCTTTTTTTCTTAAAAACTGTTATTGTATTCTTTTATGATAAGTTGATTAAATTTTAGCTAGTCAGGAAAAGTATAATCAATATACTAGCAGCTAAAAAGTAAAAGAATTTTGGAGAATATATATGACGGACACACCATCACTAGAAACAGTTGAAAGCGACCTCGAAATTAGGGCAACTTATTTGAGTGCTGAAGAATTAAAGCTTGCGGCATCCTTACTCTTTCAGTCTTACCATGATGACCCTGTTTTTTTAGAAATTTTCAATAGCGAAAAAGAAGGTTATGAGCAAAGAATAAGAGCATCTATTAGAGAAGAATTAAGTGCTTTTTGGAAAGCTAAGCAACCTATGGTTGGAGTATTTCTAGGTGATTCTCTGGTAGGGGTTGCCTGTTTGAATAGCCCAGATGATAGTGTGGGAAGTGAGAGGTTTTGGCACTGGCGCCTTAAAATGTTACTTACCGCAGGGCACTTCAGCACTAAGCAGATGATAGAGAAAGAGCAAAAAGTGATGGCTGCTGTACCGTTAAAAAAATTCCATATGCTGTCTTTTATTGCAATTCACCCGTTACACCAACATCATGGTTTTGGCCAATATTTAATGGCTGCTGTTGATACAGTATTAAAAGAACATGGCGATAGTGAAGGTGTTGCTGTTTATGCGACCTCTGGAAAGTTTAGAGCATTTTTTGAAGAGGCTAACTACAAGTTTATTCAAGATGTAACTGTTGGTAATGTATCAGGTGCTTTGATGGTGCATTATCGGGAAAAGTAAACGATGAAGCAACTATTGGCTAAATCTGCTATTGATTAAAGTACTCTTCCTTATAGCCATGAATTATTCTTAATTATACTCATATTATGTGGACAGCCATTAAATATTATTTAATGGCTCTATAAACCCCCGAGTTAACCAACAACAACGAATGGCTTTGAAATGGTTTTTTACCATTTCAATCGTTAACAAGTATGAAAATTTTCATTAATTTGTATGGTAAAACGTAAATATCAACTTATATTCATTTATCTCTGTGCCAATTTACTTGAAATTTTGTAAGACATATCTTACAAAGTTGTGAGATATGTTGGGATTAACGGTCTAAAGTCTCACCTTGGGTTCTCCAAGTTGTTGAATTTTAATGAAATCCATGGTTTTTATTTGTTTGTCGGTATTATTAAATAAAATTATTTCTATCACGTCCTCCGAAGTATTCGATTTAAGTGTAATATTAATGTTGTCAGGAAGACACAGAGCAGGAAGCTCTTTTAGTTATGATGCCTATTAAGGTAGCACGTACTAAAGTAATTGATTTGAAGGAGACTTAAGGAATAAGTCGAGTGATTAGGATATTACTTATGGATGAAACGAACAAGGATGTGAGTCAATAAGGATTTTGACGTCAGGAAGACAATGCCTTAATACGGTTTACGCTGTAAATGGAATTGATAAGGGCTAAAAGCAAGGAAATACAAGGATGCATGCTAAGGGACAATAAGTAAGTATTACTTAAAGGATATACTAAGGACAGTTATCATGGACGAAGTGAAACACTGAATAAAAAAGTGCAGGATGCACATAAGCTAGTTATAAAGTGCAGCTCTTAGAGCTGCACTTTTTTTTGCCTATATTAACTAAAATGTTGGGGGGCCAACTAGCTTGATATATTTTATTTGTTTATAAGATTCAAATATTATTAGGATTATATTATTCTTCATATTTGACACTGAATTCTTTAAACTTCTTTTTCGGCTTGCTAAATCTTGCTAACCATTTGGTAAATGGTACACCCTGAGCACTAGATTCTGCATAAAAGGGATGAGGAACCTCTGGTGTGCTAAAGGCATCTGTTAATATGGTATGAATACTTCCTTCGCCAATGTAATACTGATAATTATCTGTATTTTCAGATAAATAAGTTAGGGACGTTTCCATTCTCAGGTTCCATTCATAGAAATATAAAAAATCACTTTCAGAAAGCCCCCAATTGGATGGGTTGTCATTGCCCAAATCCAACTCTGTCATGATTTTTAGAAACTGAACTTGAACAGCATCTAATGTCGTAGTGTATTGAGCAAAACGGCTTTTCGGGTAAGTCTCTGATAGTTTGCTAATTATATCGGTATTAAAACTGTCAGCGGAAAATGTACCTAAAGCTTCATTAAAAAGTTGAGGTAGAGTTTCATTGACTTGCCATACACTATTGTTTGTTAATACGGCTTGGATAAAGCCATTCGTCAGTATAGCTTCGCCTGCATCAGAAAATAATGTTGCATTGATTTTTGGAAAGGCAGACTGCAAGTATGGGAAGTTTAGTGTTGCTCCATAAGCTCCAGCACTTGAGCCAGTCACCATTAAGTTTTTAATTTTCTGTTTTTTATTTTTATGGCTTGTAGTTTTGAATTCTGATTTAAGCCACTCTCTGACTGCCATGAAATTATCAAAGCCATGATGCTTGATTAAAACTGGCGAATTCGTCAAACCGGTGATTAACCCTGTTTTATCGGTATAGACTTGCTCGCTAGAGCCAATGTGGATATCTCCGGAGCAATAAGGAATAAATACCTTGCTCCAATGCCTGAATGGATTTTTTCTATTTTCATCATCAAAAATACCACCTGCACCAATAGGTGAGTTTTCACTTAATATGGATGGGTTATAGGTGGGTCTATCACCTAATGCCAGAGAGGTTACACATGTGGCATCATCCCAGCAGGCACCACCACCATTAAAAAACACTAATAAATTTTTGCTTTTACCTTGTTTAAAATAGAAACGAAATGAATTATCAATGGGCAAATTAGTAGTTGGATCTGGAAGGGTATCCATCGCACAGGCGGGTTTGATAGTTTTAGAGACGCCATTGTCATCAATAATATTGATCTCTGTGCTTACAGGGATCTCTTGCCAGCTTGTTTTTGCCAATAGATTGGTTGAACATAGTAATAAAAGGCCGCTTAGCCAATATATTCTTTTCATTTCATATCTTCCTTGTTTAGGGGGATTAATTCTTTATGGAATTCACTGTAGACACTCCATATCGCAGTTTCTTTGCGATATTCACATTATGCTAAGACATTGTCAACTTGATAGCACTTTGCTATCCGTTGAATAAAAAATTACCAATGGCTTATAAACTAAGTTAAGTGAATTTAGCTGAACACATTAATGTTACGTTGTAATAAAAGTAGGGTAGTCATTTATTAAATACACTATGATGATGTATTTATAGAAAAAGCCGGATGATATTTTATAATAAAATCATAAAGTAAAATCTTTTTTATTCTACTTCCTGAATGTCGCAGTGAATCGGAGTTCTGAACATTTTGTGGTTTTATAAAGTCGGGGTGGAAATAGCAATAGGATGGTAGGGGTTAAAAGGACTTCCAGAATGCCGCAGTAAACCGTAGTCCTGAACACCGTGTGTTCAGGGCGGAAATATCATGTTAACCGTAGGCTTCCCGATACGAGCCGGGCTTGCACAATAGCTAATAATCAACTTCCTGAGGTAAAACTTATCGGCTCAGGGACATAGTCACATACAAACATCCCAGAAGACAAATTCAGTATAGCGAAAAATATGGGAGATATAAGTTTTTTTTAACTGGTCAGAGCTAAGTGTTGTTAATTTAATCGTTCTACGCTTGCTTCTTGTTCTTTGGCGCTATTGCTTGTTCAATTGTTGACTGTAATAGCGCAATTTTTTTATTGTGATCTATTTGCTCTGCTTTTAATTTTTCTTTAGTTGCTAACAGTTCATTCGTTAGGTTTAGTGCAGTCATGAGTATAGCTTGCTCTGGGGAGGCAATAGACTTGCTTTGGTTTGCTTTTGTTAAGCGTGATGTTAATTCTGCTGCAGCAATCAGTAAAGCGCTCTCTTGTCCTGTAGGACAAGCGACTTTAAGCTTACGATCAATGATATTGATTTCAACAGTGCGTTGATTCATTCGCGAAAATTCCAAGGATAATTAACAATATAGAGGTCAACAACTCGCACTATAACTGTGCTGATTTGGCTATGCAAGTAAATGAATATGTTTATGTGATTTTTCATGCCTTTTGAGTGCGGCAATGTTAGGATACCGTTATACAATTTTTCCCCTTATTTTAAGTTATTAGCCATGTCTGAACGTTCACCTCAAAGTAATAAAGTCGATTTTTCTTCGGCTCAAGCCGTCATTACCACCGAAAATATACAAAGCCATGCGAGTGAAATACATGGTGTACTCTGTGGGTTGGTTTGTGCGGGGATTACTTTTGAAGAGCAAAACTATATTGTGATGCTAAATGACTTATTTAATAACGGAGAAATTTTCCCTGATTCAGTAAAAGCTATTATTAAGCAAATGTATAGCGAGTTGTGGAGTGATATCATTGATGATGATTATGCTTTTCAATTGATGCTGCCTGATGATGATGAATCAATTGTTGAGCGCGGTCATGCGTTAGGTACATGGGTACAGGGTTTTAATTTAGGTTTCGGGCTGCAGCAAAAAGATACTCCGGTAACGTCAGTCGAAGTAAAAGAAGTGTTAACTGATTTTGCAGAAATAGCTAATCTTTCAGATGAAATGGAAGAAGATGAAGATACTGAGCAAGCCTATTTTGAAATCAGTGAATATGTGCGAATTTCAGCTTTATTATGCTTTAGCGAATTAGGCTCTTCGCCAACAACGGTTGATAACAAAAATACTGACAACACCATTCATTAACGTTGTTTATAGAGAAACTATGACTATTAAAGTGAACGAAATCACGTCGACTCAGTTACCCGGTATTGCTAGCTTACCTATGCGTGATTTTATAATGCATAGAGCTAGTTTTTTTGACAAAATGGAACCCAATAGTATTGCCTTTTTTGGCGCTGCCCGTGAAGTTACGCGTAGCAATGATACTGAATATACCTTTTGTCAAAATAAGCACTTTTATTATTTAACGGGCTTTAATGAACCAGACGCTTTACTTCTGTTACTGAAAACAGCTAACAAGCAACAATCCATATTATTTTCTTTGCCGAAAGATAAAGATCATGAAGTATGGCATGGGCGCAGAGTTGGTCAAGAGCAAGCTTGCCAACACTATAATTTTGATCAAAGCTTTGTGCTGGATGAAGTGCCTAGTTTAGTGCCTGACTATTTAAATGGCTTAAACCAAATCTATTTTTGTTTTGATAATCCCGAAATGTCCCAGCAAGTTTTTACTTGGTTATCACAAGTTAGAGCGACTTCACGTCAAGGCACAAAAGCACCTGAAGTGTTAATTGATGCAAGCCCTATTATTAACGAGTTACGTTTAATTAAAAGTGCTAATGAAATCGAATTAATGCGCCAAGCTAATTATATTTCTGGGTTAGCGCATCAACGCGCAATGCAAAAAACGGTAGTTGGGAAGTTTGAATACCAAATAGAAACTGAATTATTACATGAGTTTTCTCGTCATGGCGCACGCCATCCCGCTTATGCGAGCATAGTTGCTGGCGGTGACAACGCGAATATTTTACATTACACCGACAATGGTGAAACCCTAAAAGATAATGATCTGTTATTAATTGATGCAGGCGGTGAACTATCGGGTTATGCGGCTGATATCACTCGAACATTCCCGATTAATGGAAAATTTACTGAGCCGCAAAAGTTATTATATCAACTGGTGCTTGATACTAAGTCAACGGTCATTTCAGCGATAAAGCCGGGTGTGACATTCGCGAAATTAAATGAAATAGCGAATAGGTGTTTGACCCAAGGATTAATTGATTTGGCTATTTTATCAGGTGATTTAACGGAATTACTTACGGATAAAGCCTGTAAAAAATATTTTATTCATGGGTTGGGACATTGGTTAGGATTAGATGTGCACGATGTTGGCGATTACCATATTAATGACAATAAAGAGCAGTGTCGTGAATTTGCTGCAGGCATGGTATTAACCATAGAGCCTGGGTTATACATGCCTAGTGATGATCATAGTTTAGCTAAGCAATGGCGTGGTATTGGAATTCGCATTGAAGATAACATTGTAGTCACTGAGCAGGGCTGTGAAAATTTAACGGTTAATTCGCCACAATCAATTATTGAAATTGAAACTTTGATGAAAAAAGAAGTGTAAATATTTTGATAAAAAGAGCGTAGAAGCAATATACAACCAAAGTAAAAATAAACATGAGTAATAATAAGAAATTTTTCGATGTAATTATCTCTGGTGGTGGCTTATCAGGGAGTTTAATGGCATTAAGCTTGGCTGATTTAACCAAAGCTGATGGCAGCTTATTATCAATTGCTATTGTTGAAGCAAATAAACCTGAAGCACATCAGTCGGCACAACAAAGTAATACTCCCCTTCTATTTGATGATCGCGTATTAGCTTTATCTCACGCTAGCGCAAAATATCTTGAGACTGTTAATGTATGGCAACACCTTTCAAGTGAAGCTTGCCCAATTAAAAAAATTGATATTTCTGATCGTGGTCATTACGGGAAAGCCCGTTTAGAGGCACAAGAACACGGTGTGTCTGCATTAGGTTATGTGATCCCTATGGCGAAAATTGGTCAGGGACAACTAAAAGAGCTGGCAAGTAAACATAATGTTCAGTGGTTTACCCCTGACACTATTGCAGATATTAACTGGCACGCAAGCAACGAAACTGCAATAGAGTCACAAAATTCCGTAAATAATAATGTTGTTGTTGGCATAATCCTTAGCTCAGGAACGGTTTTACAAACAAGTTTATTGCTTGCCTGCGATGGGGCTAACTCTCCTTGTCGACAATTAGCGAATATTGAAGTCAATAAAAGTGATTACCAGCAGGTAGCACTTATTGCGAATGTTGCGACTAAACAAGCACATGCTTATAAAGCTTTTGAGCGGTTTACTGAGTTTGGCCCTATTGCAATGTTACCTTTGGTTGGATTGAAAAATCAGCCAAACCGTTGCTCTTTAGTATGGACGCTATCACCTGAACAAAGTGAACAACTGTTATCACTCAATGATGATGAATTTGGTCGTCAGCTTGAAGTAGCCTTTGGAAGTTGGCTTGGCGAAATTACTCAAGTGGGTAAGCGTGATGTTTACCCGTTAGTTCTTTTACAAGCCAAGCAGCAAGCATATCATCGTATGGCGCTTATCGGTAATGCCTCACACACCATCCATCCTATCGCAGGGCAAGGCTTTAACCTAGGGTTACGAGACGTACAATTGATGGCCAGTTTGATAGAAAAGCAGTTAGAGAATCGATTAGATATTGGCAGCTTCGCACTACTTACTGAATATTCACAAAAACGCGAACAAGATCAAAAACAAATTATATCCATAACCGATTCACTTGTTACCTTGTTTGCTAATAATTTACCGCCTTTGGTCGCTGGGAGAAATACAGGTTTAAAAGTAATGAATTATTTTAAGCCGCTAAAATCTACCATAGTGAATAAGTTGATGGGCTATTAAAGATATGCACTTTATAAAGAGATAAGAATGCAAAAATTTGATGTTTTAATTGTTGGTGCAGGCATGGTTGGCTTAAGTTTAGCGTTAGCCTTACGAAAAACCACCCAACTTACCATTGCCATTGCCGATACCTTGCCCGTCACTGCCTTAGCACCTGAGCCAGACGTCAGGGTTAGTGCTATCAATATTGCCAGTCAAACACTCTTTGAAAATTTAGATATTTGGTCAGATATTCAAGCAAGTCGTCTTCAACCTTATCAAAAAATGCATGTTTGGGATAAAGGGGGGCTAGGGAAATTAGATTTCTCTCTAGATGATTTGGCTAGTTTTCCCCAGAATGAAAACCTAGGGTGGATTATTGAAAATAAAGTTATTCGAAATGCGTTATGGCAAAAAGCGCAAGCCACTGAAGGTATTAATTTTTTCACTGAACACAAATTAGCCAGTATTACCGAAGGGGATAGTGAAGTTTTCGTGAGCTTTGATTCCCCCGCAGAAGCGGATAAAGGCATACAAACTCCTTTAATAGCAAAGCTTGTTATTGGTGCAGATGGCGCTAACTCTTGGGTACGAAAACAAATAAGCACCCCCATGATCACTAGAGATTATGATCACCATGCTATTGTTGCCACAATTAAATGCTCTCAAGGTCACCAAAACACAGCATGGCAGGTGTTTTTGCCAAGTGGTCCCTTGGCTTTTTTACCACTTTTTCCAGAAAACAATGCCACATGCTCTATTGTCTATTCGACATCTCCTGAAGAAGCTAAAAGGTTAACCGCGCTGAATGCGACAGACTTTGCAAAAGAGTTAACTGCAGCCAGTGATGGTAAGTTAGGCACCATTGAATTAGTTAGTGAACGTTTTACTTACCCATTAACGATGCGTTTGGCTCAAGATTTTGTCAAAGGTCGTGTCGTACTTATTGGCGATGCTGCGCATACAATCCACCCACTTGCAGGGCAGGGCGTAAACCTTGGTTTATTAGATGCAGCTGCATTAACGGAAAGTATAGTTTCAATAACCTCTTCACAAGGCACAGCGGATAAAAATTTAGCCACGCCAAGTGTATTAAGAGCTTTCTCACGCGCACGTAAAAGTGAAGCAACAGAAATGATTGCCGCCATGGAAGCAATAAAGCAAACTTTTGGTATTCAGCAATCGGGCGTAAAATTATTGCGTGGTATAGGAATAAGTCTATTGGATAAAGTTAGACCAGCTAAAAAAATCTTAATAGAGCAGGCACTTGGTCTTAAAAGTGATCTACCCGAACTTTCACAAAGAAAGCCAAATTAGACGATAGAATAAAATGGCAAAAAAAAAGTATAAAATTAATCCCTGCTAGCAGCTGATCAACTTGTCGTAATCAAGTGAAAATTTTACAAAAGCCTGTTTTTTGAAATTTAATTCGCTTCTTGCTGTTAAGTCGGTTTTTAATTTGCACTTGGTGGTTGTATTGTGTTGAATCGCGATAAACCAACGGCTATAATTAGCGCAAATTTGAGAGCTTTCAATTGTTTTTTATTCACTTAATTGAAACTAACAGCAAATATTTGGCTGATATAATTTAGGTATTACATATGACGAATAAAACTGTACTACATGCAAAACACTTAGCATCTGGCGCAAAAATGGTTGATTTTTATGGCTGGGAAATGCCAATTAATTATGGATCGCAAATAGAAGAACATCATGCTGTTCGTCAAAATGTAGGTATGTTTGATGTTTCTCATATGACTATTGTTGACATAGAAGGTGCAGATGCAAAAGCCTTTTTACGCCGCTTAGTTATCAACGACGTTGCCAAATTAACCGTTTCAGGTAAGGCACTATATACCGGTATGTTAAATGAAGAAGCGGGCGTGATTGATGATTTGATCATTTATTTTCTCTCTGATACCAATTATCGATTAGTAGTCAATTCAGCAACACGTGAGAAAGATCTCGCTTGGATGAATAAGCAAGCCAGTGATTTTGACCTTACCATTACAGAACGCCCAGAGTTCGGCATGGTTGCCGTACAAGGCCCTCAAGCTAAAGCTAAAGTTGCGCAGTTACTCACTTCAGAACAACTTGCTGCTGTGGATGGAATGAAACCATTTTTTGGTGTACAAGTGGGCGATTTATTTATCGCTACTACGGGGTATACCGGAGAAGATGGCTATGAAATTATTGTGCCTGAGAATGCAACAGAAGAGTTTTGGCAAAAATTATTAGACCTAGGTGTTATCCCTTGTGGTTTAGGTGCTCGTGATACATTACGCTTAGAAGCAGGAATGAACCTTTATGGTTTAGATATGGATGAAACTGTATCGCCATTAGCCGCTAACATGGCTTGGACTATCAGCTGGGAGCCCAGCGAACGTCACTTTATTGGTCGTGAGGCATTATCTTCGCAAAAAGCCGCGGCTACCCAGCCTAAACTAGTGGGCTTAGTACTAACCGAAAAAGGTGTATTACGCTCTCATCAAGTAGTGGTTACCGAGTTTGGTAAAGGAGAAATAACTTCAGGTACATTCTCACCTACTTTAGGACACAGTGTGGCTTTAGCACGAGTGCCGCGTAGCGTAAATATTGGTGATATTGTCGAAGTAGAAATGCGTAAAAAATTAGTTAAAGTACAGGTAACAAAACCTAGTTTTGTTCGTAATGGAAAGAAAGTCTTTTAATTGAAAATATTATTTGATGTTCTAATATTAGATGGCGCAGCTGCACTAATTAATTAACAAATGAAATTTAAAAAATTTAATAATTTATCCAATAGGAAACTAAAATGAGCAACATTCCTTCAGAATTAAAATATGTAACATCACACGAATGGGTACGCAACGATGGTGACGGTATTGTTACTGTTGGTATTACTGAACATGCCCAAGATCTTTTAGGTGATATGGTTTTTGTTGAATTACCTGAAGTTGGCGATAGTGTTACTACAGGCGATGATATTTGTGTTGCTGAATCTGTAAAAGCAGCATCTGACATTTATGCACCAGTGACAGGTGAAATAGTTGAAATTAATGAAGAACTTGAAGATGCTCCTGAGCTAGTCAATTCAGATGCTTATGGTAGTGGTTGGTTATTCAAAATTAAAGTGGAAGACGCAGGCGAATTAGAAAGCCTTTTAGATGCACAAGGTTACGCTAGCTCTATCGACGAAGACTAATTTTCGGTCACATTCTTCTTTTATGCTGTGTTGCCTTTGTTATTCGTCTAAATCACTTAGTACACTAAGCTCAATAGACTCATAACTTCAGCAGCCTTGCTTAAAAATCGACTGTTTACGAAATGTTCTATCAATAACTAAGCCTCTAACAAAACGTTTGGGGCTTTATTTTTATTTGTAAAAATTATTTAAGTGAAACTGTTATGACTTCTCAATCACCAACTAGCTCGTCAGACTCTTTGTCGTTAGCACAGTTAGAACAAACACAAGACTTTATTCGTCGTCATATTGGCCCGAGTGAAGCACAAACTGAAGTAATGTTATCTGACATTGGTGCAGAATCTATTGATGCGTTAATTGATGAAATAGTGCCCAGTGATATTCGACTTGCAGATCTACCAGCAATCGGTGACAGTAAAACAGAAGTTCAAGCATTAGCTGATTTAAAAGCCATTGCTAGCTTAAATAAAGTAAACACGTCTTACATTGGTTTAGGGTATTACCCAACGCTCACCCCTAATGTTATTTTACGTAACGTGTTAGAAAATCCAGGATGGTATACCGCTTACACACCTTATCAACCTGAAATAGCACAAGGTCGTTTAACATCATTACTTAATTATCAGCAAATGTGTATAGACCTAACGGGCTTACCACTTGCCAGTGCTTCATTGCTTGATGAAGCAACTGCGGCGGCAGAAGCAATGGCATTAGCTAAACGCGTATCTAAAAATAAAAAATCTAACCTTTTCTTTATTTCATCAGATGTGTTTCCGCAAACCATTGACGTAGTTAAAGAACGCGCAGATATGTTTGGCTTTGACGTCGTAATAGCCCCTGCAAATGAAGCGCCTGAACATGATATTTTTGGTGCGTTAATTCAATACCCAAGTGCCACGGGTGAAGTTTGTGATATTAGCGACCTAATTGAAAAAATTCACAGTAATAAAGGTATTGTTGCTGTTGCTGCCGATATTATGAGCTTAGTGTTATTGAAAGCACCGGGTGACTTAGGTGCTGATGCCGTTATTGGTTCAAGCCAACGTTTTGGTGTACCTATGGGCTACGGTGGTCCTCATGCGGCATTTTTCACTACATCGGATAAATATAAACGTTCATTACCCGGCAGAATTATCGGTGTATCAAAAGATACTCGTGGTAACCCAGCATTACGTATGGCAATGCAAACTCGTGAGCAACATATTCGCCGTGAAAAAGCCAACTCAAACATTTGTACCGCACAAGTTTTATTAGCGAATATGGCTGCATTTTATGCGGTTTATCATGGTCCTAAAGGTTTAAAAACGATTGCGAGTCGTATCCATCGTTTTACTGATATTTTATGCTTAGGAACAGCGATGAACGGCTTAGTTGCCATTCATGCTAACTACTTTGATACGTTAACCTTTAATGTATCGTCGCTTGAAAACAACAGTAAAGAAGACATTATTGCACGAGCATTAACCGCTGGTGTTAACTTACGCACTGATGTTGAAGGTCAAATCAGTGTTTCGTTAGATGAAACCACCACACGTAGTGATGTTGCGCAATTATTTACTATTTTTTTAGGTGCTGATCATGGTTTAGATGTTGCTAATCTGGATGAAAAAATTACCGCTTGTGGTCATTCATCCATTCCTGCCTCTCTGGTACGTGATACAGAAATATTAACGCATCCAGTGTTTAACTCGTATCACAGCGAAACTGAAATGCTGCGTTACATCAAACGTCTTGAAAACAAAGATTTAGCGTTGAACCATTCAATGATTTCATTGGGCTCTTGTACCATGAAATTAAATGCAACCGCGCAAATGATTCCTGTAAGCTGGCCTGAATTTGCTAATATGCATCCATTTGCACCGCAAGATCAAGTGGTTGGTTACAAGCAAATGATTGATGAGTTGACTGATTGGTTGGTTGAATTAACTGGTTACGATAAAGTATCAATGCAACCTAACTCTGGTGCACAAGGGGAGTATGCTGGTCTTATTGCTATTCACAAGTACCATGAAAGCCGTGGCGATTCACACCGTAATATTTGTTTAATTCCTGCTTCTGCACACGGAACAAACCCAGCGTCAGCGATGATGGTTGGCATGAAAGTGGTTGTCGTTGCCTGTACTAAAGACGGCAATGTTGATATGGATGACTTAACAGCCAAAGCAGAAGAATTACGCGATAGCCTTTCTTGCATCATGATTACTTATCCATCTACCCATGGTGTTTATGAAACCACTATCAGTGAAATTTGTAACATAATTCATAATAATGGTGGTCAAGTTTACCTTGACGGCGCCAATATGAATGCACAAGTAGGGGTAACCTCGCCAGGATTCATTGGTGCTGATGTATCACACCTTAACTTGCACAAAACGTTTGCTATTCCACATGGTGGTGGCGGCCCAGGTATGGGGCCAATAGGGGTTAAATCTCACCTTGCTCCGTTCTTACCTGATCATGCATTAGTGAACATCATTGAAGAAAACAAAGGTAATGGTGCGGTATCTGCAGCGCCTTACGGAAGTGCGGGTATATTACCTATTACTTACTTATACATTGCTATGTTAGGTAGAGAGGGGGTTACTGCAGCAACTAAATATGCAATTACTAATGCCAACTACCTAGTGACTAAACTAAGTGAGCATTATCCCATCTTGTATACAGACCCAAATGGTAGGGTTGCTCATGAATGTATTGTTGATTTACGTCCAATTAAAGAAGCCTGTGGCGTAACCGAAATGGATATTGCTAAACGTTTAATCGATTACGGTTTCCATTCACCAACTATGTCATTCCCTGTGGCAGGTACCTTAATGATTGAGCCAACAGAGTCTGAATCAAAAGTTGAATTAGATCGTTTTATTGAAGCAATGGTATGTATTCGCGATGAAGTACGTAAAGTTGAGTCAGGTGAGTGGACATTAGACAATAACCCATTACACCATGCACCGCATACCCTAGAAGATATCACCGATGCTAATTGGGATAGAGCATACAGTATCGCTGATGCCGTATTCCCTGTGGCAGGTGTTAGAACGAATAAGTTTTGGCCAACAGTTAATCGCATTGATGATGTATACGGGGACAGAAACCTAGTTTGTAGCTGTCCTCC